>JAKAGN010000083.1 GCA_021815525.1 Deltaproteobacteria bacterium | reverse complement strand
TACGACGTGGGATACTACGCCTCCTCCCCCCCCGAAAATGACCCTCCGGGCCCAGGTCCCGATGCCGGTTCGGGCCACGTGAGCCGCGGGGGATCCTGGTGCTTCGAGGCGTCCATGCTGCGTTCGGCGCTGCGCTTCGGGCTCCCGGCGGACTACTCGGAATCGAACCTTGGCTTCCGGGTGGTGGCCGATATCGTGTACTGAGCCCAAGCCTCCTTATCCCCTTTATTTCCGGAGCGATTTCGATTAGTGTGAATGCGCGGGTCGACCCGGAGACCTTGCTTAACCCTGGAAATGCCCTGGAGCGGAACGCGGGATCATGGAACAAGACGCGAACGACCGGAAAAAGGACGGCGGAAAGGAAACCGGAGAGGCTGACGAGACGACGCCAGGATCGGGCGGCGAGACCACCCTTGCGGCTTCCGGCGCGGCCGACGCCGAAACCACCCTGGCCGCGCCAGCGGCCGGAGGCGGCGAAACCACCCTCGCCTCATCGGGCCCGGCTGCGGACGCCGGAGAAACGACGCTGTCGTTTCAGGCTCAGGCTGCCTCTGGCGGCGAAACCACCCTGGCCACCCAGGGTGCTACGGAGACCCGGCCATTCCGGCCCGCTCAGCCATCTGCATCTTTGTCTTCCGCCGCGCCGGATTCCGCGGCCCAGCCGTCCGCCGAATCGTCCGCCGGGGCGGCCCCGAGACCATCCAAAAAGCTCCCCGAGCGTTTCGACCGGGAGCGCATGGCCGCCTACGCCGACGGAAAAATCTCCCTCTTCGATCTCTTCGGCCTCGGGGAAGGGGAGGTCACGCTTTCCGTCATGGCGGAGCTTGTGCGGAGGCTTGACCGGCAGGTCTCCCAGTTCGAGCAGAATCCGCGCCGGGACCTCCAGGAGCTGGGCCTGCGCCTTAGGGCCGAGGGCCACGTGGACCGCGCGTGGAAAAGCTGCCGCGACCAGTCGGCCCTTTCCGAGTACGCGGCTTCCGTGGCCGCCGCCCGGGAGGAGGAGCGCCGGCGGGACATACTGCGCCGGCTTTTCGACGCCGTGCGGGACGACGGTATGCTCTCCGCCGACGAGTACGTGGCCGTCTTCCGCATCGCGGAGCGCCACGGCATAGACCGCGAGGGCTACGAGGAACTGATCGCCCGCCTCGCCCGCGAGGGCCTGGACGGCAGGCGGCCGGAGTTTTCCGTGGAGCGCCCCCGGGACAAGGCGGAAAAAAGCATCGAGGCCGAGTTTTCCGAGTACCGGGGCCGAACGGTGGCGGCGCAGCTCGCGTCCTCCGCCGTGCGGCGGCTTTCCAGCGACGGGCTTCTTTCCGAGGCCGAGGCGGAGACCTGGGTGAGCGGGCTCCTTTCCCGCTTGAACGTCACCGTCATCGAGATGGGTACGCTGCCCCACACCAGCGTCCACGACGCGGGGGGCCGCGAACGCCGCATCCACACCCTCCTCGAGTTCGTGGCGGCCTCCGACGATGCGGCCTTCCGCGAGGACACCCTCCGCACCTTCTACGAGGGCCTCCACAACTCCTGGTTTTACTCCGGCCTCCACCGCCGCGATCTCGTGGACATTCAGAAGCGTACGAAGACCGAGTTCGAGGCCGCCGACTGGGAGGAGGGCCTGGAAACCTTCATCCAGTCCATGGGCATACCGGTGGAAAGGCCCGCCATGGCGCTCTCGCCCCGGGAGCTGGACCTGGGAGGCGTTCCCAACGACGAGACGCGCGAGCTATCCTTCGAGGTGTCGAACCCCGGCCGGGGCTACCTGACCGGGAGGGCGGCCCTCGACGAGGACGCCGAGGCGCCGCCGGGCCTCTCGCTGTTGACGGAGGCTTTCCGGGGGCGGAGCACGGTAATCCGCCTGTCGCTCGACACGAGCCGCCTCGAGATCGGCCGCTCCTACTCCGCTCGCCTCGTCCTTTCCGGGAACGGACGCCCCGAGCGCCTCACCTGGCAGCTCAAGTTCCGGCAGGTGCCGCCCACCCTCATCCTGTCCCACGACGAGCTCAACCTGGGAGAAATCCCCAACGACGAGATCGTCACGCGGGAAATACGCGTCAAAAACGGCGGGGTTGGCTTGCTTTCAGGGGATCTAGGCTTCAGCCGGGACATCGCCGGCCTTTCCCTGGACCGCATGATCTTTTTGGAAAACGAGGCGGCCTTCGTCCTGACGCTTGATCCCACCCGGCTTTCAGAGGGCGAGCGCTACGAGACCGAGATCGTTCTTTCCACCAACTCGGACAGGCCCAGGATAACGCTCCCCGTGTCCTTTTCCATAGCGAGGCCTCTGCCGCGCGTTACGCCGGACGCCATCGTCTTCGACCCGGTTCCCAACAACGGTTTCCTGTCGCGTAAGATCGAGATCGTGAACACCGGGCGCGGCCGGCTTTCCGGGACCCTCAAGCTTGCGCCCGAAAACCCCGGCCTGACCCTTTCCTCGCGGGTGGTGGACCGGGAGGCCGTCGTCACCCTCACCGCCCACGGTCCATCTTTCCGGGGCAAGGAGGGCGTGAGCTTCCGCACGGCCGTGGTTTTCGAATCGAACGGCGAGCCAGGCGAGGGAACCATTCCCGTCAGCGTGACGGTGGGCGTGCCGCGGATCGCCGTTTCGCCGGATCCGCCGGACCTGGGCAAGCTCCGCCCGGGCCGGGAGGGAAGCATCGAGATCGGCCTTTCCGAGGAGGGCGTGGGCGTCTCCGCCGGCGCCATCCGGATCGAGCCGCCCTGCCCGGGGCTCTTCGTGAGCCCTCCGGTCTTCGAGGGCGCGGGAAAGGTTTCCCTTTTCTTTCACGGCTCCCTCATTCCCCTGGGCCGGATCGAGGCCTCCCTCGTGGTTTCCAGTAACAACAGGCCCGAAACCGCAGTCTATCCAATCTCGGGGAAAGTGGCCCTGCACCCCGCCCTGGCCATCTCGAAGCTCGTCGGCTTCGGCCTTTTCGGGGCGCTTGCCATGGGCGCGTCCAGGTTTTACCTGGCGCACCAGGGCTTTCCCGGCTGGTTCGCCCCCCAGCATGGGCTTCCCCGCCTCTACGACTGGGTGGCGGCGCTTCCCTGGCCCGGGCTGGGCGGCTCGGCCGCGGCCATGCTGATTCTCGTCTTTCTGGCGGCCCTGGGGGTGCTCCTGGCCGCTTCCGGCAAGAAGAAGGCGGACTCCTCCAAGGCCGTTTTCATCGAGGAAGCGGAGTCCGTGGCAAGGAGGGCCGCCGTGGCCACGGCTGCCGAGGCACAGCGCCCGGCTGCGCAGCCCGCGCCTATGCCGCTTATGCCCGCTTTCGCCTTCCTGAAAAGCGAGGAGGGCCAGAGGGCGCTCTCCGGAAACACCACGGCCCCTGCCGCGGACGCGGGGCTTCCCGAAGCGGGCGATGTTGGAGCCGAGGAGCCGGCAAAGACCCCCGACGTGATGCAGCTTGAAATCGCGCCGGGCGTGGAAATTGGAATGGCCCGGATTCCGGCCGGCAGCTTCTTCATGGGCTCGCCTGCAAGCGAGCCGTGGCGGGGGGAAAACGAGTCCCCGGTTCACCAGGTATATCTGAGTGAGTTCTGGATGGGGCGGCATCCCGTGACCCAGGCCCAGTACCAGGCGGTAATGGGCGAAAATCCGAGCTTCTTCTCATCCCCAAGGCACCCCGTGGAGCGGGTCTCCTGGGGCGACGCGAACCTTTTTTGCAAGAGGCTTTCCGCGAAGCTCGGCATGGAGTTTTTCCTCCCCACCGAGGCCCAGTGGGAGTACGCCTGCCGCGCCGGATGGGGAGGGACCCCTTACGGTTTCGCGCCGGACGACGACCTCGACCGCCACGCGTGGTACGACGCAAACTCCTACCGAACGACCCAAGGGGTGGGGCAGAAGGAGCAAAACAACTTCGGGCTTTACGACATGCACGGAAACGTGTGGGAGTGGTGCGCCGACTGGTACGAGGAAACCTACCACCCTGTCCCGGGCGGGTTTGAACCCACCGGCCCTAAAACCGGCGACGAGCGCGTCTTCCGGGGCGGCTCCTGGGCAACGAGCGCGATTAGTTGCCGCGCCGCGGCGCGGGGAAGCTCCGCGCCCACCGACCGCGACGACGCCATAGGCTTCCGGGTGGCGGCCCGCAACATCAAGGGAAAGTAGCCGGGGGAGAAACCTTTGCGAGCATTTCTCATTTTCATTCTCGCCGTTTGCGTGGCGATCCTCAACAAGGCGGCGGGTTCGGCCCCCCAGCCGGCGCGGGGCAGGCTCAAGCTCGCCCTTTTCGCGGCGGGCGTGGCGGCCTTCTTCACCATCATGTTCCCGCGGAGCATGGCGAGCCTTCCGGCCTTCCTCTTCCTTTTCATCGAGAACCGCCTGGCGGTCATGCCCTTTTCGCCCGTGGTTTCCTGGACCCTTTTCGGCTTTTTCGCCGGCATGAGCGTTTATCTGCTCGTGGGCTACGCCGGGGACGCATTCCGGCGCTCCGAGGCCCTGATCGCCTACCTGTTCCTGGCCGCCTGCGACGTGGCGGTTTTCACCATGCTGCCGAACCCGTCCGCCCTTACGGCCGGGCTCCTCATGCTCCTCCTTCTCATCGTGAGCGTGCTCGCGGCCTGGAGCCTGGACCGCTCCCGCCACGTCAAGCCCGGGCCGGTCCGTTTCGGAGGCCTTGCTCCGTCCCTGGTTTTCGTGGGGTTTCTGACCCTTGCCGGCGCCCTTGCCGCGGCCCATTACGCCACCGGGAGCACGGCAAGGGTCATCCCGAGCCCCGACGAGGAGCCGGGCCCGGCGGCCGACATCCTGGGGGAGCGCTTCACCAACTCGGTGGGCATGGACTTCGTGCGGGTGCCGGCCGGCGGCTTCGAAATGGGAAGCCCCCCGGACGAGCCGGGACGCGACAGGGATGAGACCCGGCGCCGGGTCCGAATATCCAGCGCATTCTACATTGGACGCACCGAGGTTACGCAGGCCCAGTGGCAGAAGGTCATGGGCTCGGCCCCCTCCTTTTTCGTGCATTGCGGGCCCGACTGCCCCGTGGAGAGCGTGTCCTGGAACATGGCCGTGGAGTTCGTCCAGCGCCTGAACGAGCGGGAACATACGAACCTTTACCGGCTTCCCACCGAGGCCGAGTGGGAGTATGCGGCCCGGGCCGGGAGCGGTTCGGCCATTTACACGGGGCCCATGAGCATCGCTGGAAAGTGCAGCTCGCCCGAGCTTTCCCCCATCGCCTGGTTCTGCGGAAATTCCTGCGCCGAGTATCAGGGCGCCAAGCCCTGCGCCAAGTGGTCCAAGCGCAGGGATGCCTGCCGCCGTTGCGGGCCGCAGCCCGTGTCCGGCAGGGAGCCCAATGCCTGGGGGCTGTACGATATGCTTGGAAACGTTTGGGAATGGTGCGCCGACGTCTATGCGCCCTACCCGGACGGCCCCGCCGTTGACCCCGTCAATCTCACGGGCGGCGTCAACAGGGTGCTGCGGGGCGGCGCCTGGGACGGCCAGGCGCGTCACTGCCGCACCGCCGATCGGGACCAGGAGCCCCCCGGCAGCTTTAAAAACAGCACGGGCTTCCGGGTGGCCCGCTCTGCCCCGCGGGAAACCCCTGGAGAGTAATGCGGAAGGCGGCCCGCCAACACCGGCCGCTTTTTCCGCGGAATTTTCACGAATGCCAAAAAGGAGAACGCATGGCGGCGCTGAGTTATCCCAAGAAGGTGGTCCTGGGCGACATCACTGTCCGGGACGGTTTCCAGCACGAGGAGAAGTATATCCCCGCGGACGCCAAGGTTTGGCTGGCCGAGGAGCTTATTCTGGCCGGGTTCCGCCGCGTGGAGCTTACCAACTACGGCCCGCCCAAGCTCATGCCGCAGTTCAAGGACGCCGAGGAGCTGATGCGCCGGGTGAGGACCTCCAAGAGGATTGCGCATCTTTTGCCCGAGGTGGAGATCACCACCATCACCATCCGGGAAAAGGCCGTGGAAAAGGCCATAGCGGCCCGCAAGGAGGGTATCGGCCCGGACCGCATCCTCTTCATGGTTTCCACGAGCGAAAGCCACCACAAGGTGAACTCGGGGCTTTCCCTCGAAGAGTACTGGCGCATGTGCGAGCGCATGATCCCGCTCGCGCACGACGCCGGGCTCAAGGTGTGCGGCACGGTCTCCACCATCTGGGGCTGCCCCATCGAGGGCCCCACCAAGCTTTCGAAGGCCGTGGAGTTCACCAAGAGGTGGCTCGACATCGGCGCGGACGACATAGAGCACGCGGACCACGACGGCTCGGCCCCGCCCAACAAGGTCTACGAGTACTTCTCCATGATCCTCGAGGCCATGCCGAAACCGGAGCTGCACCTGGCGCACTTCCACACCACGCGGGGCTGGGGCCTGGCCAACGTCCTGGCCGCGCTCGCCGCCGGCATCACCCACTACGAGTCCACGGTGGGCGGCATAGGCGGGCAGCCCGCCAACTTCGTGGACGGCGTGCCCGTGGGGGGCACCGGCAAGTACTACTACCAGGACCCCTCCATCACCGGCCTCGTTCCTACCGAGGACATGGTGGTGATGATGGACGAGATGGGGATCGAGACGGGAATCGACGTGGACCGGCTGCTGGAGATCGGCCGCATGACCGAGAAGATCGTGGGACGCCGCCTGCGCTCGGAATGCGCCCACACCGGTCGCATTCCCAAGACCTACACCGGAAGGCGCTGAGGGCGAAGAAGTTTTCGGGGAATTGCCGGGAGGAGCGGCGAACTTCTAACTTAGACGCCTGTCCATCGCGTTGGGTGTTGCGGTCTTAGCTCACCTTTGGTTCAGACATAACATGCGCTATGAGGTCTGCCGCAATGGCAGACTTGCCGCACTTCCCCATCAACCTCTCCGCTATAACGATGCGGGTACAGGCGCTGGCGGTTGGCCCACCGCCTGTACCCGCATGGCCCGGCTGCTTCTATTCCTGCATCTTGCTGCTGAAGTTCTTGACGGCAGCGCGCAATGCACTCAGAGAACGTTGAAACACGGCTTTGAAGACTTGCGGAGGCGAGCAAAACATCTCAATCGCAGCCCATGTGTTATCCTTAATGGGAAACACCTTGGCAACCTTTGTTTGCGAAGTGGCATAAAGCGAAGCAATCACCACCTTTGCTCTCTCCGCTTCGCTTTCGATGGGCCAGAAAGCGGGATAGATCAAATTGAAAAACATCTCGTCCTGCTCGGGAATAACTATGACGTAGTTTCCACCCTCGAACTTGAATGAGACGTCACCGTCACCGTCGATCTTCGGGCCGTATCCTTCCTCTGCGAGAAAGGTTTTGTACATCATTGCACGTTCTTGCTTCGTCATCCCGGGTTTCCTTTCTTGTTTGGGCCAGAACGATCTTTGTAGGTCAGAGGCCTGAAGCCCAAGTACTTCCTACGGCTTTCATTCCACCTTTAGGCCTCGAAGTGCTTAACAGGGAACAGTGATAAAGCGAGAAGCGCAGCAAAGGGCTGGTTGGTGTTCCGATCTCCTGAATGCTTCGGCTAAAAGTATTACTACGAATATAATCAAGCATAGCTATTTTTTTAATACCATATAACCAATAAAAAAAATAGTCAACACTTTTCGGCATTATACAGTCAGAAAAACATGATGATTATTCCAGATATAAGCGCCTGCCCCGGAGAGCGTTTGGCTGCTGGATATGGAATAGGCCTCCGGTGTCGGGTTTTCGAGAGTATGGAAGCCTTTGTTGTCCTTGCAGGCTTTGGGTTCAAGCTTTTTCAAAGGGGTGTTGTTGCGACGGTATATTGCCTTCTATCCGTCCGGAATCCGGATCCCTGGGGCGTTCTTCGTCTGCCGTGGAATAAAGCTCGAGCCGGATCGCGTTTTTACCGCCCGCTTTTACCCTGTACATTATGGCGTCGGCCCTTCCGATCAGCTCGTCCACGCTTTCCGGCGGGTCAAGAAACGTCACCGCCCCTATGCTCATGGTGACCGGCCAGCCCTTTTCCGCCATGAGCACCGCCATCTCCCCGGCGATGCGCGCAAGGAGCGCGCCCGCACCCGAGCTATCGGTCCTTGGAAGCAGCACCGCGAACTCGTCCCCTCCCAGGCGCGCCAGGACGTCGGTGTCGCGGGTTTCCATGCGCAGGGACTCGGCCACCTTCGAAAGGACGGAGTTTCCCGCCTGGTGCCCGAAGCGGTCGTTTACCAGCTTGAAGTTGTCGAGGTCGATATAGGCGATGGTCAGTGGATCGGAGTGGCGCTTCTGCCGCTCGATCTCGAGGGCCGCGGCTTCATGGAAGGCGCGGGAGTTGGAAAGGCCCGTGAGGGAGTCCACCCGGGCAAGGTTATGCTCGGAGTCGTGGCTCCTTTTCAGGAAGGTGATGAGGCCCGCCACCACGCTGAAGGAGATCATGTCGGCCGCGCCGTTCAAGACCCAGATCAGGGGCGAGGAGAAGGTGAGGCCCCCGAAGCTGTTGGCCGCCCACCAGCTGGCGATGGCAAGGACCGAAAGCAGGAGGCTGGCCGGAAGACCCACCCACCAGGCGGTGACGGCCACCGGGATGAAGTAGAGGGGGTAGACCCTAAGCTCCACCCCGGTAACGTAATCGATGTACCCCACAAGGGTTATGAAAAGGACGGCCGCCGCCACCACAAGAGCTTTTTGCGGCGGCGACGGCCGATGGCACTCCCTCATGAACCACCCCCTGTTTTCCGGGCCCCGGTTCCTTCCGGTCGGAAGGAGCAGCACGGAGTGGTCTCGGCGCTCCTTCCTACTTCGCTGGCTTCGGCTGAGCCGGCGCCGGCTGCGCCGGTTTCGGCGGCGGCATCGGCGGCGCGGGTTTTGGCTGCACGGGCGCCGGCTTCACGGGTTTGGGCTGAGCGGCGGCCGGCTGAGCGGCGGCGGGCTGTGCCGGCGCAGGCTGAGCTTCAGCCGGCCGAGCCGGTTTTGCGTGATGCCTGCGGACAATCCTCTTCTTCCTCAGAGCCTTCTTTTTCTTGGCTGACTTTTTCTTTTTAAGCACCCGTTTCATGTGCTTTTTCGGCGCCTTTTTCACCACCGCGCCGGACTTTTTCTTGGGCTTCTTGACCGCGGCCGACCCGGCCGCCGCCTCCTCGCCAGGAAGCTTCAGCTCCTTGATCAAGCTGTCGGAGCGCTTGACCTCCTTGCCGGAAGCCACCAGCTGTCCCGTCTCCT
>JAKAGN010000082.1 GCA_021815525.1 Deltaproteobacteria bacterium | reverse complement strand
AACCCCCACCTTGTCCAGGGGCGAGGGCGAGAACTCGATGCAGTCCCCGCCGCCGAAAATACCCGGATGCGCCGCGCTTTCGAGAAACTCGTTCACGAGAAGCGCCCCCGCCTTCGACACGGCAAGACCGGATTCACGCATAAAAGCGGGGAGCTCGACGCCCCAGGCCAGAAAAAGCGCGTCGGCCGGAAATACCCGCCCGTCGGAGGTGAGGGCCTTCCCGTCCGCGAAGGTGGAAACGGCCGCGTCCTCCACGACCTCGACGCCCCTGCGCGAAAGCTCCCTTGTAGCCGTCCCGCGGACCTTCGGGGAAAAGGCTGGAAGAAGCGAGGGCCGGGCGAGGAGCATCACCTTCGCGTTCCGGCCGGCGTCGCGGGAAAGACGCCTCAGCGCGCAGGCGATCTCGATCCCGGCGGGCCCGCCCCCGGCCACCAGCAAGGTGGCATCCGGCCGGTCTTCAAGCATCTTGAGGACTTGCGTCCGGGCCGCGGCGAGCCCCTCCACGGGCTTTACCGGAAAGACGCCGGGCTCCCCGCGTGAAATCCCCCTAAACGGCACGAGGCTGCCAACGTTGACGGACAGGACGTCGTAGGAAAGGCTTTCGCCGCTGTCGAGGAAAAGCAGCCGCTTTCCGGCGTCCACCCGCAGCACGGAGGCCCGCTTGAAGGCCGCCCCGCGCGCCTTGGCCATGTCCCCCACCGGGAAGCGGATTTGCTCCGGCCGGTATATCCCGGCCAGCATCCCGGGGCCCATGCCCGAGTAGTACTGATGCTCGGAGGGGGTGACGAGGCTCACCCGGTGCCCGGCCGCGAGAAACTCCCCGGCCCTGGCCAGGGCCGAGAGGTGGGCGTGCCCGCCCCCCACAAGGACAAGGTGTCGCGGTTCCGGCATGGCTCCCCCCTCACGCACGCCCGGCCGGGCGGTAGGCCGGCCGGCCGGAGATGGAACTCAGTCGCGGAACACCAGCTTTCCGCCGAAGAAACCGGCGGCCGCCGCCGCAGCCAGGACGCCCAGGTGGGTGAGCACGAAGGGCATCCATTTTCCAGGGGTGATGAGCACCGAGTGGTTCTTGAGCATCCAGAAGTAGAGCACGGCGCTTCCCACCAGCACCGCCGCGCCGCAGGCCATCTTGGTCATGAAAACGGAGGTGAGGGCGCCGCCGTACTTTCCCTTCCAGTCGAGATACCCGGAAAAGAGCACGAGGGGCATGGAGAGCATCACAAAGAGAAGGTTGAACTCGACGGCCGTGCTCATGCGGTCGCTTCCGAAAACCACCGCAAGAAGACCCAGCGCGAATGACACGGGCATGACGCCGTTCGGTATGTGGACAAGGATGGGATGGGCGTGGTGGCGCATCATGAGGGATTTCACCGCGTCGAAAAGCTGTTGGGACGTGGTGCGCGGGCCGGGAGCCGGCAGGATGACGGTCTCGTCGGTCTCGGGCTCCGGGGCCGGGCCCTCGGGGGCCGCTGCCGGGGCCGCCCCGGCGGAGGCTTCCTCATCGGTAATCTCCACGAACTTGGAGCGGTCCGCGCCGCATACCGGGCACTTCTCGGGGGGCTCGGGGCCTTCGTGGATGTAACCGCACACCGTGCATTTCCATTTTTTCATGACCGGGACTCTCCTTGGGACGGCGGGATGGGAAGGGGTGGAGGCCCGGCCGGAACGCGGCGGGCCTTTTCTTGAACCCTGTTTCTTTGCTTTTTATCAACAAAGCATTATTTATTCAAGGGAGGAAGGATGAGACGCATCGAAAACGCGGGGGCCGGGAAAGGAACGCGCCATGGAAAAGGGGAAGTTCGTCATGCCGGTCCTTGGCATGACCTGCGCCAACTGCGCCAAAAACATCGAGAGGGCCGTGGGAAAGCTTCCGGGGGTTGACGAGGCCCTGGTGAACTTCGCGGCCGAGACCCTGGAGGTCACGCTCGCCCCTTCCGGGGAGGCGACGCTTTCCGGCGTGGCGGAGCGGGTGGAGAAGGCCGGCTACCGGCTCGTCACGGTGAGGCGCGAGATACCCGTGACCGGCATGACCTGCGCCAACTGCGCGAAAAACATCGAGCGGGCCGTTTCCCGCAAGGTGCCGGGCGTGCTTTCCGCCACGGTCAACTTCGCGGCCGAGCGCCTTGCCGTGGAGTATCTACCCACCGTGACGGATCTGAACGAGATCGCGGCGGCCGTGAGGAAGGCCGGCTACGACGCGGTGCTCCCAAGGGAGGGCGAGGACGCCGAGGACGCCGAGACCGCGGCCCGGGCCGCGGAGATACGCTCCCAGACCGTGCAGTTCGCGGCGGGCGCGCTTTTCGCGCTTCCCCTCTTCCTTCTTTCCATGGCGCGGGACTTCAACCTCACGGGCCCCTGGTCCCACGCGGCCTGGGTCAACTTCCTCTTCCTGGCGCTTGCCACGCCCGTCCAGTTCTACACCGGCTGGGGCTACTACACGGGCGGAGTAAAAAGCCTCCGGAACGGCGCGGCCAACATGGACGTCCTGGTGGCCCTGGGCTCGTCGGTGGCCTACTTTTACTCGCTCCTGGTCCTCTTCTTCCCGGTTCTGGGCCACCACGTCTACTTCGAGACCTCCGCCGTCATCATCACCCTGATAAAGCTCGGAAAGATGCTGGAGGCCCGCACAAAGGGAAGGACCGGCGCGGCCATACGCGCCCTTCTCTCCCTTGCCCCCGAAACCGCCCGCCGGGTGCTTCCGGACGGCAGCGAGGAGGAAGCGCCCCTGTCCGGCGTCGCGGCTGGGGACATCATCGCCGTGCGGCCGGGCGAGCGGGTGCCGGTTGACGGCGTGCTGATCTCCGGGGCCTCCGCCGTGGACGAGTCCATGCTGACGGGCGAGCCCATCCCTGCGGACAAGGCCGAGGGCGACCGGGTGGCGGCCGGGACGCTGGCCGTTTCGGGCTACTTCCGCTTCCGGGCCGAGCGGGTGGGCGCGGACACGGCGCTTGCCCGCATCATCGAGATGGTGCGCGCGGCCCAGGGCGGCAAGGCCCCCATCCAGGCCCTGGCGGACCGCGTGGCGGCCGTGTTCGTGCCGGCGGTCATGGCCACGGCGGCCCTAACCTTCGCCCTGTGGTGGATTTTTTCCGGCGACCCCGTTGCCGCCATGATCCGGCTCGTCGCGGTTCTCGTCATCGCCTGCCCCTGCGCCCTGGGGCTCGCCACCCCCACAGCCGTCATGGCGGGGGTCGGCCGCGGCGCGCGGGCGGGGATACTCTTCAAGAACGCCGAGGCCCTCCAGATAGCCGAAAAAGCCGACACCGTGGTCTTCGATAAGACCGGCACCCTTACCCGCGGCAAGCCCTCGGTTACGGATGTCCTCCCCTTCGGCCCCCTGTGCGAAAGCGAAGCCGAGCTTCTGGCGCTTGCCGCGTCGGCCGAGCTTGGCTCCGAGCACCCCCTGGGCCGCGCGGTGGTGGCCGAGGCCCGGGCCCGGGACCTCGCCCTTTCGGAGCCGTCGGAATTCAAGGCAAAGGGCGGAGACGGCGTAACGGCAACTGTTTCAGGGGATCGGATCCTGGTGGGGAAGCCCTCCTGGGTGGCGGCCGAGGGCGTGGCGCTTGCCACCGCCTACGAGATGGTGGACAGAATCGCGGGCCAGGGCAAGACCGTGATGGCCGTGGCGAAAAACGGCCTGCCCTGGGGTCTCATCGCCGTGGCGGACACCGTAAAGGATGACGCGGCCGAGGCCGTGGCGGCCCTTTCCGGCATGGGGCTTCGGGTGGTTTTGCTCACCGGCGACAACCGGCTGACCGCGGAGGCCGTGGCCGGGAGCTTGGGAATTCCGGAGGTGAAAAGCGAGGTCAAGCCCGAGGAGAAGGCGGCGGTGGTGAAGGGGCTCATGGAGGAGGGCCGCCGGGTGGTGATGGTGGGCGACGGTATCAACGACGCGCCGGCGCTGGCGCAGGCCGACCTTGGCGTGGCCATCGGAGGCGGCACGGACGTGGCGGTGGAAAGCGCCGACGCGGTCCTGGCCTCCGGCCGCCTCCTTGCCGTGGCGTCCGCCGTGCGGCTCTCCAGGGCCGCCATGCGCACCATCCGGATGAACCTCGCATGGGCCTTCGGCTACAACGTGGTCCTGATCCCGGTGGCGGCGGGGATACTTTCCCTGGTTCCGGGCGCGCCGCCTTTCCTGGCGCGGCTCCATCCGATACTCGCCGCCGGGGCCATGGCCTTTTCCAGCATCTCGGTGGTCGTAAACAGCCTTAGGCTCTACAAAAAAAAGCTCTGAAAACAAAATGAAACAGCATCCTTCGTCCCCCCGGGCGTTTTGGAATGGGGGGGAGGGGGGAAACCCAATTCTCCGAAAAGGTTTTCCCCTCCCCCCCGCGAATCATCTCTCTTTGAATGCAACTTGGTATCAGTTATCCGCCGGGGGCTGATCAGAAGAGGAAGGACCGGCGTCGCCGGGCAAGGGCGTGTCGGAAGAGGGGGGCTGGGCCGAGTCGGAAGCGCCGGCGCCCGAAGCCCCGGCGTCATCGGAGGGGGCCGCATCGGAGGACGGTGCCTGGACGGCCTCGGGCGCTGCCGGAGCCCCGGCGTCGCCGGCTGGATCCGCGCCAAGGGCGGGAGCCTGCACCGCGTCGGGCGAGACCACGGCAGGATCGCTCATCGTGCCCGCATCATCGGCAGCGTGGGCCGCGGCCCCGAATACCAGGAGGCAGAACGAAAAAACAAGCGCAAATCTTCCCAAAAACTTTTTCGTGATCATGGCGCCGGCACCTCCAAAATGTTGTTTGCCCCGTTCTCGTTCCGCCGCTCCGGCGGACGCACCCGGGCGATTCGCAGGGTTTCAATTTAGCATATGCGGTTCTTTCATTGTCAAGTGGGCATGATAGCGGCATTATTGCAGCATAGAAACCTTGTTTTCATGTTTTATATCCCTGTCACATAAAATATGGCCGCGGCACATGCAAAAAATGAAAGATATTCATGCGCGGCTAATAATATTAAACAAAACTTCAGGTTAAATATCACCTCCGGTTCTCAGCTCGCACAACCAGCTACGCCCTTATATTTCACTGGGTTCTGTCAAAAGAAAGCGCCGCCATCCGATAGACCGCGACTTGAGGTTCGGAGTTTCCGATCACGGAGTAGCGGCGCAGGTTTGCCGGATACAGGCGAGGCCGGGGGCTTTTTTTTGTGCCTGGGTTTTTCCTGCAAAACGATCCGTTTTGAAGCGGTTTTTGAAAACAAAAGGGGCTACGGCAAAAGCCGTAACCCCTTGATTATTGGTGCCCCCGGCGAGAATCGAACTTGCGGCACATGGATTAGGAATCCATTGCTCTATCCACTGAGCTACGGGGGCGCATCGGGAACTCGTCCAGCCGTTTCCGAAGGAACGGTACCATAGCCCAAGAGCCGGCTCTCCTCAAGTGTTTTTTAGGTCAAAAGCCCTCGGCAGGCCTAAAATCTGACACGGGCCAGAAGTAGTCCATGTCGTCGGGCTCGGTCCACCCGAAGCGCCGATAATGGGCCCGGTCCTTTCTCAAAAGGTTGGATCGATGGGACGCATGAAACCGCTCCATGCCTAACCACCAGGGAAGGACAAAGCCCCCGGCGCGGCCGGCATCCGAAAGAAAGGGCATGGAGTTCCGATAACCTCTGCGCACCCACTCGGCGATGACGGCGTCGCGGTATGAAATGAGGGCCGGCTCGTAGCCCCGCCACATTCTGACCGCCGGATGATTGGCCCAGCCGCCTCCGCGGACGAGGGTCTTGAGTATCTGGTCCGCCTCCAGGCGCTGCTTGCCCAGGCGCCTGAAATCGAGAACCGCCGCGGAGGCCGCAAAGTCGGGATATGGCAAGAATGTCTGCATGGAGAAAAAATAAGCACCCGCGGCCGGATTTCCAGGGCCGGGGGATGTACGGGCGAAAAACCTGCGGCCGAAGAACCCTATCCGGTCACGGGGTAGCGACGCCGATTTGCCGGGCCCAGGCGAGGCGGGTTCAAGATACCCTCCCGTTCGTCGGGAAACGGCCTGTCAAAGCCCCATGAACCCCGCCGCAATCCGCTTCATGATCTCGTTGGTGCCGGCGAAAATGGGCATCACCCGCACGTCCCTGAAGCCGCGCGCGAGGCCGAAGGCTTCGAGATACCCCGGCTCGCCCACGATGTCGAGGGCCCGGTCGCAGGTGCGCTTGGCCAGATCCGTGGTCCAGAACTTGGCCATGGAGACCTCCACCACCACGTTCTTCTTCTCCATGTGGTCCGCTATGAGCTTATCGATGAAGACGCGGCCGATCTTGGCCTCGGTGGCCATCTCCACCAGGGCGAACTGGGTGGCCTGGTTCTTGGACATGGGTTTGCCGTTGCGGTCCTTGGTGTTCTTGCAGTACTCGGTGATTTTTTCCACCACCTTTTCCGCAGCGCACACCGCGCCTATGGCGCACACAAGACGCTCCTGCTGAAGCTTCTGCATCAAAATTATAAAGCCGCCGCCCTTTTGCCCCAAAAGGTTTTCCTTGGGAATCCGGCACTTGGAAAAGAAAAGCTCGGCGGTGTCCTGGCTGTGCCAGCCCATTTTTTCCAGGTGCTTGCCGCGGCCGAAGCCCGGGGTGCCGTCCTCCACCAGGAACATTGAGATGGCCTGGTAGGGGTTAGTGGCTTGCGGGTCCTTGGCCGCCACTACGCACAGGCCGCAGTTGATGCCGTTTGATATGAAGGTCTTGGTGCCGTTTATGACGAAGCTCTCGCCCTCGTCGTCGGCGATGGTGGTCATGGACGCGAGGTCGCTTCCCACGTCCGGCTCGGTCATGGCCACGGCCGAGATGCACTCCCCGGAGGCGCATTTCGGGATGTACTTTTTCTTCTGCTCCTCGGTGCCGAAGCTCTCGATGTAGGGCACCACGATGTCGGAGTGGAGCGAGGCGGTAAGCCCCGTGAAGCCGGTGTGGGAGCATTCCTCGCACACGATGACCGAGTAGAGGAAATCGAGGCCGTGCCCGCCGTACTCCACAGGCTGGGCCGTGCAGAGGAAGCCGGCCTCGCCCATCTTGCGCCACACGCTTTTCGGAACGATGTGGTCCTTTTCCCACTGGTCCACGTGGGGAACCACCTCCTGCGCCAGAAAATCCCGCAGGTTCCGCCGGAACTTTTCGTGGTCCTCGGTGTAGTGGAGGATTTCCATGTGACCCCTTTCGCGGATTCACTTCCGCGTTTGATCGTGATTTACCGGAAAACGATGGGCGCCGCCCGCTCCATCGAAGAAGACGGCGCTATTGAAGCGGGCGAAGAGGTCCGGGTCCAGGGACGAATACATGGAGGCCAGATCGCCCGGCTTCACCACGACCCCTCCCGGGGGATAGACGTTTACGATCCTCTTCCGCTCGGTTTCGTTTTCCAGGTCGAAGTAACCGGAAACGGCCACGGGCTCGCCGCCGGTATTCGTGACGCGGATCTCCAGGTTCTGGTCGAAGAGGTTGCAGCACTTAAAGGCCAGGACCTCCTCCACGTCGGAGTTGATGATGAGGGTGATTTCGATCAATACAGCCTCCGCCGATAGCCTGCCAAAACTCGTTTCAGCTTTGGCGGAAACCTCGCGGGCTGATCAAAAACGATGAAATGCAAGGCGCGCGAGCGGCGCGGGAGGGAGCGTGCTGTTCGCACGTGACCGACCCGCGCCGTGAAGCGCAACGCCGCAGTTCGCGTTTTTGGACAGCCCGCCCTAGTATTTGCCTATAATCGAGATGGCGCATACGTTTTGGAAGGGGAAGCCTCCCAGGTTGTGCGTGAGGCCGTAGCGCGGGTTGTTGAGCTGCCGCTCGCCGGCCCGGCCGTTAAGCTGAAGGTACATTTCATAAAGCATGCGAAGCCCCGACGCGCCGATGGGGTGCCCGAAGCACTTAAGCCCCCCGTCGATCTGGCAGGGAACCTGGCCCGAGGCGTCGTAGAAGCCGTCAAGGATGTCCTTGATGGCCCCGCCGCGCGGGGAGATGTGAAGGTCCTCGTAGGTGACGAGCTCCGTGATGGAGAAGCAGTCGTGCACCTCCATCATGGAGATTTCCTTCCTTGGATCGGTGATGCCGGCCTCGGCGTAGGCCTTCTTGGAGGCCACCGTGGTGGTCATGAAGTGATCGCCGTCCCACTCGTCGAAGGCGGCTTCCTCGCCGGAGGATAGCGCCAGCTGGAGGGCTTTGACGGAGACGAAGTCCTTCTTGCCCAGCTTCTTGGCGAAATCCACCGAGCAGACGATGGCGCAGGCGCTGCCGTCGGAGACGCCGCAGCAGTCGAAGAGGCCCAGGGGGTGCGCGATGACGGGGCTACCCTTGATGGCGTCCTTGGAAACGGCCTTACGAAGGTGCGCCTTGGGGTTCTTGGCGCCGTTCTGGTGGCTTTTCCAGGAGATGTGGGTCATCGCATCCTTGATTTCTTCATCAGTTTTCTTGTACTTGGCGCCGTAGGCCGAGGCCAGCTGGGCGAAGGAGCCGGGGGCGGAGAGGTTGGGCCACCACTGCCAGGGAAGCGTTCCGCCGGCGGAGCCGGGGTTGGGAAGCCCGCCGTAGCCGGTGTCCTTCAGCTTTTCCAGGCCCTGGGCCAGGCACACGTCGTAGGCCCCGGAGGCCACGGCGTACACCGCGCCCCGGAAGGCCTCGGTGCCGGTGGCGCAGTAGTTCTCCACCCGGGTCACGGGGATGAAGGGAAGCCGGAGGCTCGTGGAAAGAGGCAGGGCGCTCTTTCCCACGTTGATCTCCTCCAGGCAGGTGCCGAACCAGGCGGCCTGGATGTCCTTTTTCTCCAGGCCGGAGTCCGCCAGACACTCCTCGAAGGCTTCCACCAGAAGCTCCTCGCCGCCCACGTCCCAGCGTTCGCCGAACCGGGTGCAACCCATTCCGATGATGGCGACTTTATCCTTGATTCCGGTTGCCATGCTAATTACCTCCCAGTCGTTGAGGCCCGGTGATCGATCGATCAAAGGGCCGGACTTGAAACGATTTTGGCGGCGGCGCGCCCGGCGGGGAGAGGATTGCGATCAAAGTCCCTGCCCCGCCGCGGCGCGCCCGCCGCGGACCGAGTTTTGCGCGAGCCCCTACTTGAAGAGCTTTTCGATGAGCTGGCTCTTCATGAGGTCGCCCTCGATGATGAGCTTCTTGGAGGTATAGGCCTTCATGGGATTCAACTGCCCGGTGAAAAGGGCAAACACGAGAA
>JAKAGN010000081.1 GCA_021815525.1 Deltaproteobacteria bacterium | reverse complement strand
CTCGGCGATGAACTTCTCGGCCGCGCCTATCAGGTTGGAGTTGAACCCGCCGCAGAGACCCCGGTCCGAGGTGCAGAGGACGAGGTGAATGTTCTTGACCTCCTTCTTGGGCACAAGAAGGGGGCTCACCGACTCCCCGGCGCGGCCGGCGAGGCTTCCTAAAACCTCGCCGAACTTTTGCGCATAGGGCCGGAAGGCCTCCATCTTAAGCTGCGCGCCACGCAGGCGGGAGGCAGCCACCATGTTCATGGCCTTGGTGATCTGGCGGGTCTTTTTCACGCCGCCGATCTTGGCCTTGACATCCTTCAAGCTTGGCATAGATTGACACCCCTCTTCCAAACGGCATCGCCTGAAATGAACATTCGTCCGCTTACCGGATGGTGTCCGCGAACTCCTCGCCGTATTCGGAAAGGGCCTTCTGGAGCTTGGCGTCCATCTCGTCGGATATCTTGCGATCCTTGGCCAGCCCGTCCAGGATGTCCTGATACTTGGCCTCGATGAACTTGTAGAGCCCGGCCTCGTATTTTCCCAGAACGTCCACCGAGAGCTTGTCGAGATAGCCGCGCGTGCCCGCGAAGAGGATCAGGACCTGCTTCTCGAGCGGCAGGGGCTGATACTGGGGCTGCTTCAGGATTTCCACCATGCGCTGGCCGCGGGTGAGCTGGGCCTGGGTGGCGGCGTCGAGGTCGGAGCCGAAGGCCGCGAAGGCCTCAAGCTCGCGGTACTGGGCGAGGTCCATGCGAAGCGAGCCCGCCACCTGCTTCATGGCCTTCTCCTGGGCGGCGCCGCCCACGCGGGAGACCGAGAGACCCACGTTGATGGCCGGCCGCACGCCGGCGAAGAAGAGGCCCGGCTCCAGATAAATCTGGCCGTCGGTGATGGAGATGACGTTGGTGGGGATGTACGCCGAAACGTCGCCGGCCTGGGTCTCGATGATGGGCAGAGCCGTGAGGCTTCCCGCGCCCAACGCGTCGGACATCTTGGAGGAGCGCTCCAAAAGCCGCGAATGGTTGTAGAAGATGTCGCCCGGATAGGCCTCGCGTCCCGGCGGCCGGCGCAGGAGGAGCGAAATCTGCCGGTAGGCGGCCGCCTGCTTGGAAAGGTCGTCGTACACGATGAGGGAGTGCTCGCCCTTGTCGCGGTAGTACTCGCCCATGGCGCAGCCGGTGTAGGCGGCCACGTACTGGAGGGTCGCGGGGTCGGAGGCGCAGGCCGCCACCACCGTGGTGTACTCCATGGCGCCGAACTTCTCCAGGATGGCCACCACCTGGGCCACCGAGGACTTCTTCTGTCCGCAGGCCACGTAGATGCACTTGATGCCGGAGTTCTTCTGGGCCAGGATGGCGTCGATGGCCACGGCGGTCTTGCCGATCTGGCGGTCGCCGATGATGAGCTCGCGCTGGCCGCGGCCGACGGGCGTCATGGCGTCGATGGCCTTCAAACCTGTGTACATGGGCTCATGCACGGACTTACGGGCGATGACGCCGGGCGCCACCATCTCCACGCGGCGGAAGTCCTTGGTCTGGATGTCGCCCTTGCCGTCGATGGGCCGGCCAAGACCGTCCACGACGCGGCCCAAAACCGCCTCGCCCACCGGGACCTGGGCGATGCGGCCGGTGCGCTTCACCAGGTCGCCTTCCTTGATGTGGATGTCCTCGCCCATGATGGCGATACCCACGTTGTCCTCTTCGAGGTTAAGGGCGAGCCCCAGGATGCCGCCGGGAAATTCCACGAGCTCCAGGGCCATGACCTTCTCGAGGCCGTACACGCGGGCGATGCCGTCGCCCACAGAGATGACCGTGCCGGTTTCGGACAGATCGACCTTCTTGTCATAGTCCTTGATCTGTTCCTTGATGATACGGCTTATTTCTTCCGCTCGAATTTCCATCAGACCGCCTCACTCCTTTTATGGGTGTTTTCGCTTGCGAGTCGAAGCTCGTTACAGTTCCGAAAGGGACGCGCGCATCTTCGTAAGCTGGGTGCGGACGCTGCCGTCCAGGACGAGGTCCCCTATCTGGGCCACCACGCCGCCGATCAAGCCCGGATCCTGGGCCATGGAGAGGAGCACCTTCTTGCCGGTGAGCCTCGAAAGGCCCTCGCGGATGGCCTCCACGGCCTCGTCCGAAAGCGCGGCGGCCGTGGTGAGGCTCGCGCGGGCAACGTTGTTGTCTTCGTCCGCCAGGGCCGAGAAGACCTCCTCGACAGGGCGCACGAGATTGAAACGGCCCTTGTCGAAGAGAAGCTTCAAAAAAGCCGAAAGGGCCTTCGATAGGCCCATGTGGCTCGAGACCTCCACCAGAAGGGCCCCGCGGCCGGCGGCGTTGTAGATGGGGTTCGCTATGGCGGCCTCAAGATCGGGGTAGGAATCGAGAAGGCCCACGAAGGCGGAAAGTTCGCTCCGGAAGACCTCCGTTTTGCCCTCGTCCCGGCCGATGATCAAAAGCGCCTTGGCGTAGCGCCGTGCGAGCTTTACGTTCTTCACTGCAGCACCACCTTCTCCAGGAACTCGGCCACGAGCCTTTCCTGATCGTCGGAGTTGATGTTGGTCCGGATGATCTTCTCGGAGGCCTCCATGGCCTTGCCCACGATCTCGGCGGTGAGCCGGGCGCGGGCTTCCTTGATCTCGTGCTCCATGTGCCGGCGGGCCTGCTCGCGCAGCCGGTCGGCGGCGCCGGCCGCCTCGGCCAGTATCTTGTCCCGGGCCACCTCGCCCTGGCGGATGTACTCGGCCACGATCCGCTGGCTCTCGGCCGCGAGCCCCGAAAGGCGCTCCTCGTAGAGGGCAAGCTCCTTCTTGGCTTCCTCTTTCCTGGCCGCGAGGTCGTCGAGATCCTTCTTGATGCCCTCGATGCGGGCGGCCAGCGCCGGGCGGCCCACCTTGAGGAATATCCACACGAGCCCGGCCGCCAGGATCGTGAAGTTCATCACCTTGTAGGTGTCGGTCTTCTTCCAGCCCGCGTGGTGCGCGCCGCCCTCGGCCGCGCCCTCGTGGGAGGCCGCCGCCGCTTCATCGTGACCCGGGGCCGCCGCTTCGCCTTCCTCGGAAGAGGCGAAGGCCGCGCCGGAAAGCATGAGAAGCACCAAAAGGACCCCCAAGAGGGCCGCCAACTTGTTCCGGAACATCAAACGCCTCCTCATTGCAGGGTCCTTCCCAGTATCTTTTCGCCGATGGCCGTGGCGAACACGGCGATCTCGGCTTCCAGTTCCTTGCGCGCCCCGGCCGCCTCGCCCTCTATGCGGGCCTTCAACGCCGCAAGCTCCGCTGCGGCTTTGGCGTTGATCTCGGCCAGAAGCTCCTTCTCCTTCTGTGCGGCCTCGGCGGCCAAGGCGTCCTTCTTGACGGCGCCTTCGGCCCGAGCCTTGGCGATGCCGGCTTCGAGAGCCTTGCCTCGCTCGGCGGCGCCCGCGCGGAAGCCGTCGATGTCGCCGGAAAGACCCGCGACCGTGGCCTTGCGCTCGGAAAGTATCCGCCGGATGGGCTTGTAGATCACGACGTTCATGAGAAAAATGAGAACCAGGAAATTGACGATCTGGAAAACGAGAGTGATATCCGGACTGATCTTCATGCAGGCACCCTTCAAACGAAAAAGTCCGTCCAAACGCCGGCGAGACCGGGGCGAACGCCCCCGCTCGAAAACGCATTTTTTCCGAAGTCTTCCGGCACTTATCCCAAAGACGCGGATGTATAACACCCGCTTCCGTTTTTTGTCAAAAGTTTTTTTGCCATTTTTTTCCGCAAGGCCCGGCGCGGGCGGGTCTTCGATGTGAGGAAGGGCTTGCGCGCCTCGGCATGTCGCCACCAGGCCGGCTCATTCGTAGGAAAAACGCCGCATTCCCACGTTGAGGAATATCCCCACCCCCGTCATGGCCGCCAGCATGGAGGAGCCGCCGTAGGAGATGAAGGGAAGCGGCACGCCCACCACCGGCAGTATCCCCATCACCATGCCCATGTTGATGAATATCTGCCAGAAAAAGTAGGAGGCGGCGCCCACGCACAAAAAGGCGCCGAAGGGGTCCTTGGACCGGTAGCCCGCGCCAAGGCCCCGGGCCAGGAAGGCGAAAAGCAGCACCAAAAGCGCCGTGGACCCCAAGAGGCCCCATTCCTCGGCCAGCACCGCGAAGATGAAGTCCGTGTGCTGCTCGGGAAGAAAGGAGAGGGCCTTCTGGGAGCCCTTCAGGTAGCCCTTTCCCGAAAACATGCCGCTTCCGATGGCGATCTTGGACTGGATGATGTGGTAGCCCGCGCCCAGAGGGTCCCGGTCGGGGTTGAAAAAGGTCTTGATGCGCTCCTTCTGGTAGTCCTTCAAGTTCACGTAGAGGGTGGGCCCCGAAAGGAGCGCGCAAAGGACAAGGATCACGAGGACCCGCCTTTTAAGACCGGCGAAGAGCACCATGGAGGCCGCGATGATCATGATCACCATGCCGGTGCCCAGGTCCGGCTGGATCACGATGAGCCCGAAGGGCACGGAAAGGAGCGCCGCCGGGGCCAGGATGTCCCGGAACCCGAGACCCCGGGCCGTGCCCGCGCGGGAGAGAAAGTGGGCGAGGACGATGACGGCCGTAAGCTTGGCCATTTCCGAGGGCTGGAAGGCGAAGGAGCCGATGGCGATCCAGCGCTGGGACCCGGAAACGGTCTTGCCGAACACCAGGACCCAGGCCAGGGAAAGGACCGTCAAGGCGTAGATGCCCCATACCCAGCGGTCGAGCGCCTGGTAGTGGAAGGAGAAGACCGCGGCCATGAGGACGAGGCCCAAGGCCCCCCACACCGCCTGCTTCACCGCGAAGATCTGCCCCATGCCGCGGGCCCCGGGCTCCGCCGCGCTGTAGATGGTGACCACCCCCACGCCGATCAGCGCCAGGGTAAGGATGAGGAGCCACCAGTCGAAGTGCTGGATGAGCCTGCGGTCTATCATCATGGCCGGCCTCCCTGCCCCGGCGCGGCCGTTGTTCCGGCCGGCGAAGCGGCGGCCGTGGCGGGAAAAGCTTCTCCGGCCGCCGTGACCGGGCTGGCTCCTTCGCCCGAAGCCCCGGCCGTGGCGGTCATTCCCGCCGCCTCCCCCGCGGCCTGGCCGGCCTGGGGCTGCGAGAGGCGCAGGTACTCCAGGATGAGGTCCCGGGCCACCGGCGCGGCCGTGACCCCTCCGTGCCCGCCGTGCTCCACCAGGACCGCCACGGCGATCCCCGGCAGACCCTCCGGCGTGCAGTAGGCCACGAACCATGCGTGGTCCTGGAACTCCTTAAGCGAGCTTGTCTGGTTCAAGAAGCGGTCCTGGCCGCGCCTTCCCACCACCTGGGCCGTCCCGGTCTTGCCGTAGATCTCGTAGCGGGCCGTCCGGGTGGTGAACGCGGTGCCGTTGGGGGAGTTCATGACCCCCCACAGGCCGCGGCGGATGACATCGAGAAAGGCGGGGCTTATGGGGAGCCTTCCCGCCGGCTCCCTCGAAAAACGCCTGGACACGGTGTGATCGGGGCGCTCCACACGCTCCACCACCTGGGGCCGGTAACGGATGCCCCCATTGGCCACGGCCGCTGTCAAGACCGCCATCTGGAGGGGGGTCACCAGGTTGTATCCCTGGCCTATGGCCACCGAAAGCGTTTCGCCCTTGGCCCAGGGGCGGCCCGTGCGCGTCTTCTTCCAGGCCATTGTGGGCACCAGGCCCCGGGCCTCGCCCTCCATGCCGAGGCCGGTCACCGCGCCTAGGCCCGAGGCCCGCGCGTAATAGGCAAGCCGGTCCACCCCCAGCATCTCGCCCGCCTTGTAGCAATAGACGTCGCACGACTGGGTCAGGGCCTCCTGCGCATCCACGGCCCCGTGCCCTCCCCGCCGCCAGCACCAGAAATCACGGTTTCCGTAAGAATAGAAGCCCGGGCAGTAGAGGGTGCTCTCGGGCGTCACAACTCCCTCCGAGAGAGCAGCCATGAGGGTGACGATCTTGTAGGTGGAGCCCGGCGGATAGACCCCGGCGATGGCCCGGTTCTGGAGGGGCCGCTGGGGGTTCCGGGAAAGGGAGGTCCAGTCCTTGCGGCTCATGCCCGAGACGAAGAGGTTGGGATCGAAGGAGGGGCTCGAGTAGAGCGCCAGAACGCGGCCCGAGTAAGGGTCGAGGGCGGCCACGGCCCCTGTCTCGCCCGCCATGAGAAGCCGGGCCTTTTCCTGGAGGCGGGCGTCCACCGTGAGCACCAGGTTGTCGCCCGGCGCGGCCGGCACCATGCGCATCACGGAGACCACGCGGCCCCTGGCGTCCACCTCCACCTGCCGCCCGCCCCGGCCGCCCGCCAGCTGCGGCTCGAAGAGCCGCTCCACCCCGGTCTTCCCCACCACGTCCCCAAGCTCCTTGCCCGAGTTGGCGGAGTCCTTCAGCTCGTCCTCCGTGACCTCGGCCACGTAGCCCAGAAGGTGCGCGAAGGTGGGGCCGAAGGGAAAGTAGCGCTGGCTCCGGGTCGCAATGGTCACCCCGGGAAGCCTCAAGGCGTTGGCCGCAACCACCGCCAGCCGGTCGCGGTCCACGTCGCTTTTGAGGACGATGGGGGTGTAGGGGGCCTCCTTTTCGGCCTTTAAAAGCCGCGGGCCCCAGGTATCCAGGGGGATGTCCAGGTACTGGGCGATGAGCGGCAGTACGCGCGCCACGGGCCGCGCGTCGTGTGGGGTGAGGACCACGTCGAAGGAGGGGCGGTTGTCGGCCAGGACTGTGCCGTTGCGGTCCAGGATGAGGCCCCGGGCCGGGACCACCCGCTGGACCCTTATGCAGTTGTTCTCGGAAAGCCGCGCGTACTCGCGGCCCTCGATGACCTGGAGCTGGTAGAGCCGCACGAAAAGGATGGAAAAGCCCGCCAGGACCGCCAGAAGGACGCCGGGCACCCGGTTGCGGCTCCGGTCAGTCCAGTCTGTTTTGATGGATATCCGCAAGGAATATCATGTGCCCCATGCGGCCCGCGCGCCCGCGGAACCGGGAAAAAAGCCCGTTCAGCTTCCGTATGGCCCAGGGCCCCGCAAGGGCCGCGAAGACGGCCGAGATGATCCACTCGCTCAAGCCCGGTACGGAGCCGGCCCCGCGCCGGGATATGAAGGCCGCGGCCGCGGAAAGGAAAAGCCCCTCCGCAAGCGTGGCGAAGGCGCAGGCCACGGCTATGAACACGGTGTTTTCCACGTCCGCGTAACGGGGAATCCACGCCACGGCGCAGACAAGCCAAAGGTACACCACGGTGTAGAGGCCGAAGGCGGCGCCGGAGTAGGCGTCGAGGCAAAGGCCCAGGGCCCCGGCGACCGTCGCGGCCTCCCGCGGGGGCCGGAAAAAGGCCGCGAACAGGACATAGAAAAGACACAAATCCGGGTGGAAGGCAAGGGGCGTGGAAAAGGGCAGGCGGGCCGTGGCCGCCGTCACGAAAAGGAGCCCAAGGAGGAGATGGAACAGGAAGGCCCTCACGAGGGCCCCCAGGAGGGGAGCGCCAGCGCCGAGAAGATCACCACCACCTCCTCCACCTTGTCGAAGTCCACCCAGGGGGTCACGGCGATCTCCTGGAACATGCTCTCCCCCATCATGGAAACGTGCGTGACGCGGCCCAGGGGCAGGCCCGGGGGAAAGAGGCGGTCAAGGCCCGTGGTGACCACGGTGTCCCCCACCCGGATATCCTCCTTCCGGGTGACGTAGAGAAAGCGGCAGCCGGCCTCCCCGCTCCCGGCCACCACGCCGCGGGCCCGGGTGCGCTCGATGCGGCCGTCCACCGCGTGGTTGGGGTCGGCGATGGGCACCACGAGGCTGTAATGGCCCGAAACCTCCAGCACCCGCCCCACCACGCCGCCGGGCGTCACCACGGGAAAGCCCGGAAGCACGCCGTCCCGCGAGCCCCGGTCGATGACGAGGCTCTTGAACCACTGGGATGGCCCCTCCCCCACGACCCGGGCCGCGAGGGTGGTGTAGGGCAGGTCCTCGCCCAGTGAAAGGAGGGCCCGGAACCTCCGGTTTTCGCCTTCCGCGGCCCTTGCGCGGAACAGGGCCGCGCGGGTCCCGGCAAGCTCGCGGGAAAGGCGCACGTTCTCCCGGCCCGCGGACACGAGGTCGAAGTAGGTTTCCCAGATGGAGACGAAGAAGAACGCCACCCGGAATGAGGCTTCCTGTAAGGGGGAGACGGCGGCGAGGACTATCCGGGCCACTCCGGCCGGGGCCGCGGCCGGGCGCCGGGCGCTAACCGAGACGATCACGGCGAAGAGGACGAGTAGGGCGATGAGGGCCGCCGCCGTGGCCATCTTGCGCGAGAACATGACATATTTCCCGAGGGGGAGCCGGGCGGGAAGCCGGAGAAGATTACCTTATCACCACCTCCCGCAGAAGCTCTATGGAATCGAGCGCCATGCCGGAGCCCCGCGCCACGGCGGAAAGCGGATCGTCCGCTATGGTTACGGGAAGGCTCGTCTCCTCGCGGAGAAGCTTGTCGAGGTTCCGCAGGAGCGCGCCTCCGCCGGTGAGGACGATGCCCCGGTCCACGATGTCCGCGGCCAGCTCCGGCGGAGTCTGCTCCAGTGCGATCTTGACGGTTTCCAGGATGGCGTCCACCTGCTCCGAGATGGCCACCCGCACCTCCTCGGAGTCGATGGCGAGAATCTTGGGGATGCCCGACACAAGGTCCCGGCCCTTGACCTCGATGGTTTCAACGTGCTCGGGGTCGGGGTAGGCGTTGCCGATCATGGTCTTGATGGCCTCGGCCGTGCGCTCGCCTATGAGGAGATTATACTTGCGCTTGATGTACTGGATGATGGCCCTGTCCATCTTGTCGCCCGCCACCCTTATGGAGCGGCAGAAGACGATGCCCGCGAGCGAAATCACGGCCACCTCGGTGGTGCCGCCGCCGATGTCCACCACCATGTTGCAGGTGGGCTCGGTGATGGGAAGCCCGGCGCCGATGGCCGCGGCCATGGGCTCGGGGATCAAGAAGACCTCCCGCGCGCCCGCGAACTTGGCCGACTCCCTGACCGCGCGGCTCTCCACCTGGGTGATGCCCGAAGGCACCGCCACCACGATGCGGGGGCGGACGAAGGTCCGGTGGTTGTTCACCTTCCGGATGAAGTGCTTCAACATGGCCTCCGTCACCTCGAAGTCGGCTATGACGCCGTCCTGCATGGGGCGGATGGCCAGGATGTTGCCGGGGGTGCGGCCA
>JAKAGN010000080.1 GCA_021815525.1 Deltaproteobacteria bacterium | reverse complement strand
CTTTCCAAAAGGCCCGGGGGCCCAAAGCATGAAAATGGCCCGCCCCCGGACCCCCGATATTCACGGCGGCGAGGATTGCTGAGCAATCCTCGCCGCGAAAGTATGAGGGCTTCGCATCCGGCCGATCAACGATTGATGCGCGGAAGAGGGGTGATATGAAAGCTTATCGCAAACCCTGGAGCCGACGACAGGAAAGATCGTAGGTTGGGCTGGGAAACGTTGCCCAACAAATGGATTTTATTCCTTATCTCCAAGTCTTGCCGAGATGGCAAGCTGGGCTAACCAACTTTTCCGATTTCCCGGGCAAAGGAGAACGTGAGCAACATGGAGCTTTTTACCGTAGACGAGAAGCTTTGCAACAAGGACGGAATCTGCGCGATGGTCTGCCCCGTGGCGGTGATCCAGCCGCCTGCGGGCGACAAGGTCCCCGCGCCCGCCGCAAACGCCGAGGAAGCCTGCATCCGCTGCGGCCACTGCGTGGCGGTCTGCCCCACGGGAGCGCTCTCCCACCGGGACATGCCGGTGGAAACCTGCCCGCCCATCAAAAAGGAGCTTTCGGTTTCCCCGGAAGGAATCGAGCAGCTGGTGCGCTCCCGCCGCTCCATCCGGGTCTTCAGGCAAGGGGCCTTGGACCGCGCCGACATCGAGCGCCTCATAAACATCGCCCGTTACGCCCCAAGCGGCCACAACACCCAGCCCGTGCGCTGGCTCGCGGTCTCCGAGCCCGAAAAGGTGAAGGAAATCGCCTCCCACGTGGTGGGCTGGTGCAGGGCGCTTCTGGAGACTCAGCCGGCCCTCGCCAAGAGCCTTCACATGGACCTCGTGACCATGGCCTGGGACTTCGGCTACGACGCCATACTACGCGGGGCTCCGGCGCTCATAGCCGCCATAGGCGAGACGGGAAACATGATGGCCCCCAACGCCTGTGTCATAGCCCTCACCACCATGGAGTTGGCGGCCCCGTCTCTCGGGCTCGGAACCTGCTGGGCCGGCTATTTTTCAAACGCCGCCAGGAACTGGCCCCCGCTCCAGAAGGCGCTCAATCTGCCCCCCGGCCACGAACTCCACGGCGCGGTCATGGTGGGCCGCCCCAAGTTCAAATATCAGCGGATGCCGGCCAGGAACGAGCCGGTCATCCACTGGCGCTGAGGCCGGCCGATCCGCCGGCAATTCCGCTTTTGTGAAATGTTTTTCGCATCCCCCCTTTTTTCAGGCTCCTTGACCCGAGTATAATGGTCCCGTAAACGGCCGCTTCCGGTAAACGGAGGCGGCCGCGAGGGGCTTCCGCCCGGGTCTTTCGTCCACCCTCCCCGCCCGACCCCTTTCCGTTCAGCCGTTCGCTTGGAAGAAGAACAAAGAAACCAAGGAGCCTTCCCATGCCAATCACTGAAAAAGACGGAAAATTCTATCCCGATCCCTCCTTTTCGGCGCGGGCCCACGTGAAAAGCGTCGAGGAGTACCGCGAGATTTACCGGCGCTCCCTTGAGGACCCCGAAGGCTTCTGGTCCGAGGTCGCCCGCGAGCTTTTCTGGTACAAGCCCCCGGAGAAGATACTGGACTACAACTTCGACACGGGCGCGGGCGAGGTCTTCCACCGCTGGTTCGACGGCGGCAGGACCAACGTCTGCTACAACGCCATAGACCGGCACCTCGGAACCGCAACCCGCAACCGCGCCGCCATCATCTGGCAGGGCGAGCCGGACGGCGACTCCAAGGTCCTGACCTACCAGATGCTCCACAGGGAGGTCTGCCGCTTCGCCAACGTCCTGAAAAAAAAGGGCGTCCGGCGCGGGGACCGGGTCAGCCTCTTCCTCCCCATGATCTGGCACCTTCCCGTGGCCATGCTGGCCTGCGCCCGGATCGGAGCCATCCACAGCGTGGTCTTCGGCGGATTTTCGGCCGAGGCCCTGGCATCCCGCGTCAAGGAGACCGAAAGCCGGGTCCTTGTCACCATCGACCACTCCATAAGAAACGGCCGGCGCTTCGAGTTGAAGTCCATCGCCGACGAGGCCCTCGCCCAGTGCCCCCTGGTCCGGCACGTCATAGTGGTGAAACGGACGAAGGACCCCTGCCCCTGGACCAATGGCCGCGACACCCTGTGGGACGACGAGATGAACGCGCCCGACATAGGAAACGACTGCCCCTGCGAGGAGATGGAGGCCGAGGACCCCCTCTTCATCCTCTACACCTCCGGCTCCACCGGAAAGCCCAAGGGCCAGGTCCACACCACGGGCGGCTACATGGTCTACACCTACCTCACCACCAAGTGGATATTCGACCTTCAGCCCGAGACCCTCTACTGGTGCAACGCCGACATAGGCTGGGTCACCGGCCACTCATACATCGTCTACGGGCCGCTCGTGAACGGCACCACGAGCTTCCTCTACGAGGGCACCCCCCTCTACCCGCGCCCCGACCGGCCCTGGGAGCTTGTGGAGCGCTACCGCATAAACGTGGTCTACACCGCGCCCACCGCCATACGGGCCCTCATGCGCCAGGGCGACGACTGGCCCGCCAAGTGGGACCTCTCAAGCCTCAGGCTTCTGGGCACCGTGGGCGAGCCCATCAACCCCGAGGCCTGGATGTGGTACTACAGGAACGTGGGCCGCCTCTCCTGCCCCATCGTGGACACCTGGTGGCAGACCGAGACCGGCGGCATCTGCATCTCGCCCCTTCCAGGGGCCTGGCCCACCAAGCCCGGAAGCGCCACCTTCCCCTTTCCCGGCATAGTCCCCCGCGTGGCAGATCCCGGCATCGACGACCCCGCGCGCCGAGGCCTTCCCATGCCCGCGAACGCCACCGGCCACCTTTGCATAGAGCGCCCCTGGCCGGGGCTCTCCCGCACCATCTTCGGCGACCACGACCGCTGGGTCTCCACTTACTTCAGCCAGTACCCCGGCATGTACTTCACCGGCGACGGCTGCTTCGTGGACGGGGAGGGCTACCACTTCCTCCAGGGCCGCGTGGACGACGTAATAAACGTCTCGGGCCACCGGGTGAGCACCGCCGAGGTGGAGTCGGCCCTGGTGCTCCACGAGGCCGTGGCAGAGGCCGCCGCCGCGGGAATGCCCCACGACTTGAAGGGCCAGGGCATCTACGTTTTCGTGACCTTGAAGATCGGCTACGAGCCCTCCGAGGCCCTCAAAAAGCAACTCAGCGACCACGTAAGAAAGGAGATCGGCGCCATAGCCTCCCCCGACAAGCTCCAGTTCGCGCCGGGCCTCCCCAAGACCAGCAGCGGCAAGATCATGCGCCGCATCCTCCGCAAGATCGCCGAGAACAAGGTGGACGAGCTCGGCGACGTGAGCACCCTCGAGGATGCAGAGGTCATCAAGACGCTGGTCTCTGGAAAGGAAAAAATGTAGCACGGCCGAACGTAAACGCGATCTGCTGTGTTGGGCTTCGCGTCGCGGGTCGGTCACGTGCGAACAGCACGCTCCCTCCCGCGCCGCTCGCCCGCCTTGCATCTCATCGTTTACGTCCGGCCTTCAGCCGCCCCGAACGCTCCCCTTAATGCATTAGAGCATTTTAATTTATCATGCCTACGTTGGGTGGCCCCGGCAACTCGTTGCCGGGGTCCGAAGGACAAGAGGTCTTTTTCCTGAACCGCCGCCTATCCCGTAGCAAAGGCCCTCTTGCGCGAAGCTATCCGGCAACGAGTTGCCGGGGCCACCCAAGCCTATCGTCGAAGCCCCTCGCCGCTTGCCCGCCTTGCATCTCATCGTTTTCAACCGGCCTTTCGCCGCCTTGAACAACCCCCGCTTATGGCATCCCACTAACCGCGATATGTTGTATATTGCCCTTTATTCAGGCCCTTTCCCTGGTATTTTTTTTGCTTTACAGGCCCCGCGGAATCTGGTAGGGAAAGCCACCTTCTGCGATTGTATTTTTTCCCCTTTTCCGGTCAATCCATGCGCCTCAAGGAACTCGACATCACAGGCTTCAAGTCCTTTCCCGAAAGGACAGCCATAGCCTTTCCCCGGGGCGTCTGCGCCATCGTGGGCCCCAACGGCTGCGGCAAGAGCAACATCGTGGACGCCATAAGCTGGGTCACGGGCGAGCAGAGCGTCAAGCAGCTTCGCGGCAAAGCCATGGAGGACGTCATCTTCGCGGGCGCCTCCGGCCGGCCCGCATCGAACCTCGCGGAGGTCTCCATAACGTTTGTGAACGACAACGGCTCGGCCCCCGAGGAGTACCGCGACTTCTCCGAGATCATGGTTACGCGCCGCCTCTACCGCTCGGGCGAGAGCGGCTACTTCATCAACAAGCGCGCCTGCCGCTTGAAGGACGTGCAGCACCTCCTCCTGGGAAGCGGCGTGGGCTCCCGCACCTACTCGGTGATCCAGCAGGGCAACATCGGCGCCATCACCGAGGCCGGCCCGGAGGAGCGGCGCGTCCACATCGAGGAGGCCGCCGGCGTCACCCGCTACAAGGCCCGGAAGAAGGAGGCCGAAAGCCGGATCGAGTCCACCCGCCAGAACCTCCTTCGGGTCATGGACATCATAAGCGAGGTGGAGCGCGGGCTTAACGGCCTCAAGCGCCAGGCCGGAAAGGCCGAGCGCTGGAAGGCGCTTTCCGCCAGGCTCTTTTCGCTGGAGGTGGCCCTTGCCGCCCGCGAGTGGGACCGCCACACCAATAAGCTCGCCGAAACCGACGCATTGATCGAGCAGCTTTCGGACGAGGACCTGGGCCACGGGACCCGCATATCATCCCTGGGGGCCGACGTGGAGTCCGTGCGCACGGCCAGGACCGAGGCCGCCCGCGAGCTTTCGGATCTCGAAAACGCCCACCACGAGGCCCGCAGAAAGCTGGACCGCCTGGAAAACGACCTGGCCGCCGCGAGGAGCGAGGCCACGCGCCTTGCGGGCGAGGCGGAGCGTCTCGGCCAGGAGCAGGCGGAGCTTCAAAGGCGCCAGGAAAAAATTTCCGGGGAGCGCGCAGGCCTTGAATCCGGGCTGGCGGAAAACCTCTCGGCCCTTGAAAAGGCCAGGGCCGAGGCCGCAGAAAAAGAGGCTCTCCTTTCCACCGTGCGGGGCGAGCTTGCGGGCCTGAACCTTTCGATGGAGGGCATCCGCTCCCGCTACACGGATCTCGTGGCCGAGGAGACCCGCTGCCGCAACAACCTCACAAGCGCCACCCGCACCAGCCAGGAGATAGCGAGAAAGCTTAGGCAGAAGTCCGAGGAGGCGTCGGAGGCCGAGAAGCGCGCGGCCGCGGCCCGGAAAAAGAGCGAGGCTGCGAGGGTCGAGGCCGAGCGCCTGAAGGCCGAGATCGCCCTTGCCGAGACCCGCCTCACCGCCACGGAGTCGGCCCTGGAGTCGCGCCGGGCCGAGCTTAGGGAGACCATCGCGGCGGCCCACGCCGCGGACATGGCGCTAGGAAAGATGAAGAGCCGCCTCTCCACCTTGAAGCGCATGGAGGCGGGCCACGAGTGGTACGGCGAGGCCGTGCGCCACGTTCTGAAACTGAGGGACGAGGCGAAAAAATCCGCCGAGCCCGGGCCGGACGCGGGGCTTAAGCTCATCGCCGAGGCCGTCACGGTCGAGCCCGGCTACGAGGATGCCGTGGAGGCTGCCCTGGGGCCGGCGCTCCAGTATGTCCTCGTCCCCGATCCAGCCAGCGCCCTCGAAATCTTCGGAAAAATCCCCGAAAAGGTCACGGGAAAGCTCGGGTTCGCGCCGCTTTCCTGGGCCGGCCGGCCGGAAAACCCGGCGGATGCTCCATCCGAAAACGCCCTCATCTCGCACGTCTCCACGGCCCCCGATTTCGCCGGGGCGGTGGGCGGGCTCCTTAACGGGGTCCTCGCGGCGGCCGACGCCCAGGAAGCCCTCGCGCTAAGGGACTCCGCGCCCGAGGCCCTGGTGGTGACCAGGGACGGCGCGTTGTCGCTCTCCCGGCGCTTCCTTTCGGCCGGAAAGCGCGGCGAGGCCGGGCCCGGCATCCTGGCCCAGAAGAACGAGATGAGGGAGCTTGCCGCAAGAATCGAGAAGGCCGCGGAGGAGCTGGCGGACTTGAAGGCCCGCCAGGCGGAGCTGGAAGCCGGGGCCAAGGCCCTCGAGAGCGAGCTGCAGAAGCTCATCCAGTCGAGGAAGAGCCTGGGAAAAAGCGAGGCCGATGCAGCCCGGGACCTGGTGCGCCTGGAGGAGGAAAGCCGCATGGCCGAGCGGCGGCGGGAGATCAGCGCGCTGGAGCTGGAGCAGCTTTCCGGCGACGAGGACGACGCCCGGGGCGAGGTTTCGCGCTTCTCGGATCTCGTCTCGCGCATCGCGGTCGAAACCGCCAAGGCCAAGGAGGACCTGGACGCAAACTCGGAGCAGACCCGCGCCGTGGGCCAAAAGGCCGCGGCCCTCGAGCAGGAGCTTCTGGACGCAAAGCTCTCCGTGACGGCCCTTGCCGCCCGAAGCGACAACCAGCGGGACTCCATCGCCCGCCTTTCCTCCTATGCCGAGGAGGGCGCGCGGCGCCTCGTTCAGCTCGAATACGATCAAAAACGCAAGGAGCGCCAGGCGGACGAGGCCCGGGAACGGATCCGGACCGGCGGAGAGGGCCTCACGTCGGCCTACGCCGTGTTCGAGGACCTTTCCGGGGGCCTGGAGAAGAAGCGCGCGCAGCTGACCGAGATAGAGGAGGAGCTTGCCCAGAGCGAGGCCGCGCTCGCCAAGACCGAACGCGACCGCAAGAGCCTCTCCGAAAAGATCCAGACCGTCAAGCTCGCCCGGGCCGAGCGCGCCATACGCCGGGACTCCGCGGCCTCGCGGGTTTTGGAGCGCTTTGGAAGGGAGCTTGCGGTGCTGCGGCAAGAGCCGGAGCTTCCGGACCTTTCGGGCGAGGAGGACTTCAAGGCCGCCGATGCCGAGGTGAACGAGCTTCGGGAAAAAATCTCCCGCATGGGGGATGTGAACACCGCAGCCATAGCCGAGTACGCCGAAGAGAAGGAGCGCCACGACTTTTTGGTGCGCCAGAAGGACGATCTTCTGGCCGCCATAGACGACCTCGAGAAGGTCATAAGGAAGATCAACCGCTTCACCCAGGAGCGCTTCATGGAGACCTTCGCGCGCGTCAACGAAAAGCTCGGCGAGGTCATCCCCAAGCTCTTCGCCGGCGGCAGCGCGCAGCTCATCCTCTCGGAGCCCGACAAGCCCCTCGAGACCGGCGTGGAGTACCTGATCCAGCCCCACGGCAAGAAGGTGACCCGCATGAGCCTGCTTTCCGGCGGAGAAAAGGCCCTGGCCGCCATCGCCTTCGTGTTCGCCATCTTCCTCATCAAGCCGTCCTCCTTCTGCCTCATGGACGAGGTGGACGCGCCCCTGGACGACGCCAACGTGTTCCGCTTCAACCAGCTCATGAAGATGATCGGCGAGCAAAGCCAGGTCATTATGATAACCCACAACAAGAACGCCATGGAGTTCGCCGACCTGCTCTTCGGCGTCACCATGGAGACCAAGGGCGTTTCGAAACTGGTGTCGGTTAACCTCTCCTCTGCTGCCTAACCTTTTGATTCAATAAAATATTTTAAGGAGATGTAATGAGCTGGCTTTCCGAGAAGATGGAAAAAACCCGCCGGATTCTGAACACCCCCATCGAGGACCTTTTTTCCGGCAAAAAGCCCGTGAGCGAGGCTCTCCTGGACGAGCTGGAGGAGACCCTCATCGTGGCCGACATGGGCGTGGCCGCCACCACGCGCCTCATGACGGCGCTTAGGAAGAAGGTGGACTCCCGCGAGATTTCGGCGGCCGAGGACTTGAAGCCCGCCCTCGTCTCCGAGATCGCGGCCATACTTGCGCCCGCGCGGCCCAAGCCCTTCGCGCCACGGGCCAAGCCCCACGTGATCCTGGTGATGGGCGTCAACGGCGTGGGAAAGACCACCACCATAGGGAAGCTGGCCGCCCGCTTCGCGGGGGAGGGCCGCAAGGTGCTGGTCGTTGCGGCGGACACCTTCCGGGCCGCGGCGGTGGAGCAGCTGGCCATCTGGGCCGAGCGCGCCGGCGTGGGAATCGTGCGCCACAGGGACAACGCGGACCCGGCGGCCGTGGTCTTCGACGGCGTGGAGGCCGGCGTCGCGCGCGGCGTGGACCTGGTCCTGGTGGACACCGCCGGGCGCCTCCACACCAAGGTGAACCTCATGGAGGAGCTGAAGAAAATCAAAAGGATAGCCGGAAAGAACCTGGCCGGCTCGCCCCACGACGCGTGGCTCGTTCTGGACGCCTCCACGGGCCAGAACGCCCTTTCCCAGGCCCGGCTTTTCGACGAGGCCGTGGGGGTCACGGGGCTCATCCTGACGAAGCTGGACGGCACCGCCAAGGGCGGCATGGTGGTGGCCGTGGCGGAGGAGTTGAAGGTCCCCATCCGCTACGTGGGCCTGGGAGAGCAGGTCTCCGATCTGCGCGACTTTGATCCGGACGAGTTCGTGAAGGCCTTGTTTTAGACGCCCGTTATGCGCCCGTCCAAAAACGCGAACTGCGGCGTCAGACTTTACCGGGCGAGTCGGTCACGTACGAACAGTACGCTCCCTCCCGCCCGGCTCGTCTTCCTTGCATTTCATCGTTTTTGACCGGGCTTGGGGCGGGACATGGCGGGTCTTGGGGCGGAATGCTTGAATCAGACGGAACCTGAATCCGCAGCCTATAATATCCGTTTTTCATAATCGGAAATTTTTTGGGGGGAGAGGGAGGGGGCGCGGGGGGGAGGCAACTTTTTCAGCCTGCCGGAAACCGATGAAATGCAAGGCGCGCGAGCGAACGGCGAAGGAGCGTACAGTTAGTACGTGACCGAGCCGCGAGGCGAAGCGCAACACAGCAGTTCGCGGTTTCCGGCAGGCTGAACCCTCCCCCGCGAATCCTTTCCCCAAAAGGGAGCGCCCATGAGCGATTTCGTGCATCTTCACGTGCATACCGAGTACAGCCTGCTGGACGGCGCCATACGCTTAGACGCCCTCATGAAGCGGGTGAAGGAGCTTGGCATGGACGCGGTGGCCGTGACCGACCACGGCAGCATGTTCGGGGTGGTGGAGTTCTACGAGAAGGCGAAGAAGGCTGGGCTAAAGCCCATCCTGGGCTGCGAGTGCTACGTGGCCAGGGGCAGCCGGCTGGAGCGGCTCCCCAGCGAGAAGAACCACCACCTGGTGCTCCTGGCCAAGAACCGCGAGGGCTACGAGAACCTCTGCG
>JAKAGN010000079.1 GCA_021815525.1 Deltaproteobacteria bacterium | reverse complement strand
GAAACCCTTTTGAAAAAAGGGTTTCCCCTCCCCCTCCCCCCGCGAATCACTCCTCCTCGTTCACCACGCGGCGCATTTTCTTGAAGCGGCCGGAGTGGAGGTTTTTGTCAATAAGTTCGACCTTTTGGGGAATATGGTGGGCCGGGACGCGGTCCTTCAGGAAGGCGCGCATACGTTTGCGGAACTCGGGGAGGGTCTCGGCGGTGGAGAGCTTCACGCGGGCTGAAACCATCTGGCCGGTGATGGCGTTGGGGATGCCGGTCACTGCGGCGTCCTCGACGCCTTCCATGGCCTGGAGCTGGCCCTCCACGTCGGCTGCGTAGACCTTCATGCCGCCAACGTTGATGATGTCGGTTTTTCGCCCCAGGATGCGCATGTACTCGCCGTCCACAAGGACCGCGTCGCCGGTTTTGAGCCAGCCGTCTTCGGTGAAGGGGCTTTCGGCGTTCAGGTAGCCCAGCATGGCGGAGCGGGCCTTGATTTCCAAAAGGCCGTTCACCACGCGGGTCTCGAAGCCCTCGCCGCCTATCTTAACCCACAGCGAGTCGGAGGAGCGGCTCTTGGAGCGCATGATGCCGATCTCGGAGAGGCCGTAGGTCTGCTGCAGGCGCACGGCGGGGAGAAGCTCGCGGATGCGGGAAAGGGTCGTTTCCGGCATCACCTCGGTGCCGTAGGTGACGAGGGTGAGGCTCGAAAGGTCGTGGCGCAGGCCGGCCTCGGAGAGGAGCAGGAGGTTCAAGAAGGTTGGGGAGGTGGGGAGCACCTCCACGCGGAACCTTTCGATGGCTGCGGCCACGGCCTCGGGGGAGCGGTCGGAGACGGTGACCAGGCAGCCGCCGTTGGATAGCGTGTAAAGGAGGGTGTTCAGGCCGCCTATGTGATCGAAGAGGAGAAAGGAGATGGTGCGCTTGGCCATGCGCCGCACCCGGAACTTGTCGAGGAGCGGCAGGAAGTCGTGGATGGCGGCCTTGCTGGCCCCTGTGGAGCCCGACGAGAAGAGGACGACTCCGGGATGGCCCTGGTCCTTGAGGGTCATGATGAGGGGGTGACGGGCCTTACGTCCGGTCAGGGAAAAGGAGGCCCTGTCTTCGGCGTCGATCTCGATCACCGCCTCCACCTCGGCGGTTTCCAGGAACTCGGATTTTTTCGGGCGCACGGACTCGGTAAGGGGCACCACGATGGCGCCGCTTTCCACGAGCGCCAGGAGAAGGGCCGCGGCAGAGGGGGAAAAATCCGCTTCGAGGGCCGTCACGGAGCCGCGCGGAAGGCCCTTTTCGGCCAGAAAGCCGCGCCAGCGCTCCACGGACGCCGATAGGTCGGCGTAGGAGAAGGCCCGGTCCCGCCAGACCAGTGCGTCTTTTTCCGCAAAGTCCCGGAAGCCGTCGAAAAGAAAGCCCAGGCTCACGAGACGCCTCCAAGGTACAGGGTCTCGCCCGTAATGAAGCCGGACTCCTTTTTGAGGAAGAAATCCACCACGTTGGCCACGTCCTCGAAGGAGCACATGCGGGGGATGGCCTGGCGGGCCACGAGGGCCTCGATCTTCTCGCGGGGAACCGAGCGGATCAGGTCGGTGTCCACGGGGGCCGGGCCCACGGCGTTCACGGTTATGTTATAAGGCGCAAGCTCCCGGGCCAGCACGCGGGTCAAGGCCACGACGCCCGCCTTGGATGCGGCGTACACGGCCTCGCCTTCGAGAGCCAGAGGCACCGCCACTGTGGTGAAGTTCACGATGCGGCCGTACTTCTTGCGGCTCATGATCTTGGCGGCCTCGCGGCACATGAGGAAGGCGCCGGCGAGGTTCACGGAAAGCAGCCGGTTCACCGCCGGCATGGGGGTAAGGAGCGCGGCGTTCATGGAGGCGATGCCGGCGTTGTTTATGAGGTGGTCGAGGCCGCCGAAATCCTTGCGGATGGACTTCATCACGCTTTTCACCGCATCCTCGTCCGTTACGTCCGCCACGAAATGAACGTAGCCGGATATATCCCAGTCGGGCTTGCTGCGGCTTAAGCCCACAACCTGGTGGCCCAGGGCGGCGTAATGCCCGGCCAAATACCGGCCGATCCCCCGGCCGCTTCCGGTGATGAGGGTGACTAACCTATCCACCGGCTTCCTCCATGAGGGCCAGGACATAGGAAAGAAGCGAGCCCACGGTCTTGAAGGGGCTGCGGTGGCGGCTCATGGCCTTTTCGTCGGCCAGCGTAAGGCTTATGTCCAGCCGGTCCTCGATGTTCTGTTCGAGCGCGGTCAGGAACGAGACCAGGGCCAGCGAGTCCAGAACCCCCTCCGCCCCGAAAAGATGCGCGGCCTCGCCCTCCTCCACCGCTATCCGCACTTCAAGCTCATCGTTGAACTCCCCGGCGGTCGCAAGGATCAGCCCGAGAATTTCCGACCGTTCGGCCATATTTCCTCCAAGAGCGCGGTGAAGCGTTCGCGCGTAAGCATCATGACGTTGTAGTAAAGCCCGTCAGCGCTGGGCTCCCCGGCCCGGCCCGGCGTAAGGCGGCAGGCGCCGTCCTCCTCGCTCCGCGAAAGGGGCAGGACCTCGCAAACCCGGAACCCCAGGGACGCGTGCAGGTCGCCTGCCATGGGGTTTTCGGAGAGCACCCCGGCGGAGATCGTAGAAAGGTCCAAGCTCTCGAAAATCCACGATAAAAGCGCGGCCTCGGCGTAGTACATGAGCCTGGGGTGGCCGCCCATCTCGCCGCGTATGAGGTTATCCAGCTCCGCCGATTCCCGGTTGAGCCCTATGAAGCCGCACTGGCCCACGAGCTTTTTGGGCGAGCGGACCAGAAACAGCATCCGGCCGGGCTCGCTCAAAACCGAGCTTTCGAGCCACGCGCGGGTGCGCTCCGGGCTTCCGGGAAAGCGCGTCAGGAAAAAGCGCTGGGCCGCGTTGCGCCACCTGGTCATGCGGGCCGGAAGCTCGGGGTCCGCTATGTGCGCCGCGGTCACCGGCTCAAGGAACCCTATTATTTCTCCACCAGGGCCGGGGACGTCGATGGAAAGCGCCTCCCGGCCGCTTTTTACGGCTTTGATCCAGCCCGCGCGCGGATGTGCGGCTTCTTCCGCCATTGCGCCTCAGTCCAGAACCGCGAAGGAGAACTGGGACGTGAAGGGGAAGCGCTCGATCCGAAGGTTCGCTAGCCCCACCGATTCCAGGACCGCCCGGGTCTCGCCGGGCCAGGCCGCGTCGTTTAACTCGTCGAAGGCGATCACCGCGCCCTTGGGCATACGCGGCCGGAAGGCCTCCAAGGCCGCCTTGGTGGGCTCGTAGAGGTCGAAATCGAGATACAGCATGGCCACCACAAGGTGCTGATTTTTCGCCAAATACTCCGGGATGGTCTGCGTGGCGTCACCCTCCACCAGCTCCACGCGCGGGATGTGGCCTATGAAGCGGTTTTCGTCATAAAGCCTTACGCACTCCTCCAAATCCCGGCGGGCGTCGGCGGCGAGGCCCCCTTTCCTGGCGAAGTCGGTGTTTTCGCCCCGGTCCTTTTCGTGGATCGCCGCAAAGCCCGAGAAGGTGTCGAAGCCCACGATCCTGCGGGTGTGGTTCACGGGCTCGTAGATGGCGGAAAGCTGGGCCCAGGTCATGAGCCCGCCGCCCAGGAACACGCCGCACTCCAGGATGTGGCCGTGGACGTTAAGGATTTTCTGGAAAAGGGCGTGCTTGGCCAGGAACATGGATAGTATCTGCCGGGGCACGTACTTGGCGAAGTTCTGCAGCTTCTCGAAATCGCTGCCTATTCCGCCTTTGAAGTAGGCCTCCATGCCTTTTTTGTAGTCTGCGTCCCGTTCGGTCTGGGTGCGGCGGTCCTGCATCGAGTAAGCCATTTTTCCTCTTTCGGGACGCTGTCAAAAAGGCTTGAAATCAGGCCAGGCGCGGTCTTTCTCCGCCATTATGACGGGCGCGGCGGGCCATACTATGGCAAAGGCCGGGTCGTTCCAGCGGACGCCGGAGGCGGCCCCGGGCGCAAAGGGAGTCGTTATGAAATACATGACCGCGGCGTTGTCGGTCAAGGTGAGAAAGCCGTGCCCGAAGCCCTCGGGAATGAAGAGGCTCCGGCCATTTTCCGATGAAAGGGTGAGGCCGAACCATTTAAGATAGGTCCCGGAGCCGGGCCGCATATCCAGGGCCAGGTCCCAGATGGCGCCCTCCGTGACCTTGACGAGCTTCGCCTCGGCGTGGGGGGGCGTCTGGAAATGTATGCCCCGCAAGGTTCCGGAAAGCCGGTTCCTTGAGATGCTCACCTGGGAGAACGAGTCCGCAAGCCCTGCCTCCGAAAACTCCTTCCCGCACCAGACGCGTGCGAAGGAGCCCCGATGGTCGGCGGAGGGCTCCTCCTCGATCACCACGAGGCCCGGGATGGGGGTAGCGGAAAAGCGCATCACGCCGGCCCCAATTCAGATGGCTTCTTTATTTTCATTCCGCTTTCCCCCTGTTGAATTTTGGCGCGAATCCTTTTCCCTCCACATTCCTTCACACTTCCCTTATCCAGGGGATGGGCGCGAAAAAGCGGCCGCCCCAGCCCCTGACGGCGGCCATCTGGGAGCAGATCTCGTCGGCCAGGTTCCAGGCCAGTATGAGGACCATGTCCGGCCGGTCCTTAAGTATCCGTTCGGGCGGGACGACCGGGATGCGGGCGCCGGGGAGATACCTGCCCTGCTTGTGGGGGCTTAAATCCGCCGTGTACTCCAGAAGGTCCGGACCCACGCCGCAGTAGTTCAGAAGCGTGTTCCCCTTGGCGGGCGCGCCGTAGCCCACCACCCTTTTGCCCTCCTCCTTGGCCGCGATCAAAAATTTCAGAAGCCCGCGCTTCACGGCCGCCACCCTCGGGCCGAAGGCGGCGTAGGTTTCCACCCGATCGAGGCCCGCCTCCTTCTCCATCGCAAGAATCCGGGCGACCCGCTCCGACACGGGCCGGGATTCGTCCGCAGCGTGCCGGGCGTAGATCCTGAGGCTTCCGCCGTGGGTGGGAAGCTCCTCCACGTCAAAGATGGTAAGCCCGTGGGCCGAAAAGATGCGCGTGACCGCCGCGAGGGAAAAATAGGAGAAATGCTCGTGATAGATGGTGTCGAACTGGTTTTTCTCCATGAGGCGGAAGACGTGGGGAAACTCCATCGTTATGGTGCCCGCGTCCTTCAAGGCCACCGAAAGGCCCGCCACGAAGCCGTTCACGTCCGGCACGTGGGCCAGGACGTTGTTGCCGATCAATAGATCCGCCTTCGTGCCGCGCTCCGCCAGAGATGAGGCCAGCTCGGCGTCGAAGAAGGCGATCTCCGTGGGGATGCCCGCGCATCTGGCGGCCTCGGCCACGTTTGAGGCCGGCTCGATTCCCAGGACCGGCACGCCCGCGGCCCGGAAGTACTGGAGAAGGTAGCCGTCGTTGGAGGCGATCTCCATCACGAGGCTTTCCGGCCCCAGCTTAAGCCTTGGGATCATCTCCTTCGCGTATCTTTTACAGTGATCGAGCCAGGAGGCCGAGAAGGAGGAAAAGTACGCGTAATCCGAGGTAAAAATGGCCGATGGCGGCTCGAACTCCTCAAGCTGCACCAGAAGGCAGCGGCCGCAAACGTAGACCGTAAGGGGGTAGTGGGGCTCCATGCGGCTTAGATCCGCGGCGGTGAGGAAGCGGTTGGAAAGCGGCGTGGCCCCCAGGTCAGCGAATACGTGGGCGAGCGGGGCCCCGCAAAATCGGCACGCGCCGGGCATGGGTCGTCAAGCTCCTTTTCGGGCGAAGCCCCGGATCTGTTCGAGGGTGGCGGCGCGCATGTCGGCTCCTTGGTGATGGGCCTTGTACCAGGAAACGGTGAGGGACAGCGCCTCGTCAAGGCCGATCCGCGGCCGGTAGCCTAAGCGCGCGCGGGCCTTGGCCGCCGAAAGCGAGAGAAGGTGCGCCTCGTGGACGTGCGAGCCCGGCTCCTGCGCCCAGCTTGCTCCCTCGCCCCACAGGGCCGCCATGCGGTCCGCCACGGCGGAGACCGGCACCGAGTCGCCCTCGCCGGGCCCGAAGTTCCAGGCCTCCGAAAAGGCGGCCTTGTCGCTCACAAGCCGCTCGGCCAGCATGAGGTAGCCGGAAAGCGGCTCCAGCACGTGCTGCCAGGGCCGCACCGCCAGGGGGTTCCTTATCATGGCGGCTCGATTGACGCAGAAGGCCGAAACGAGGTCCGGCACCAGCCGGTCCCGGGCCCAGTCCCCGCCGCCGATCACGTTTCCGGCCCGCACGGTGGCCACGGCCGGGGCCTTTACGTCATGGAAGAAGGAGCGCCGGTAGGAGGCCGCCACGATCTCGGCGCAGGCCTTGCTGGCGGAATATGGGTCGTGGCCGCCCAGGGGCTCGTTTTCGCGGTAGGCCCACAGCCACTCGCGGTTTTCGTAGCACTTGTCGGAGGTGACGACGATGACCGCCGAAACCCCCTCCGCGGCCCGGGCCGCGTCCAGGAGGTTCGCCGTCCCAAGCACGTTCACCTCGAAGGTCTCCGCCGGGTTCTCGTAGGAGGGCCGGACCAGCGACTGGGCCGCCATGTGGATCACCACCGACGGCGCGGCCTCCCGCAAGGCCAGCCTGAGGGCCTTGGCGTCGCGCACGTCGCCGGTTACGGAGCGCACGCAACCGTCCACGCGGGCGGCCTCGTAGAGGCTCGGCTTGGTGGGCGGCGGAAGGGCGTAGCCCGTCACTTCCGCGCCCATTTCGGAAAGCCACAGCGAAAGCCAGGAGCCCTTGAAGCCCGTGTGACCGGTCAGGAAGACCCGGCGGCCCCGCCAGAACGATGGATCAGTGGTCATTTAAAAATCCCTGCGATTTATCCAAAAACTCGATTTCTTCCGTCTTTCCATTTTCCGTCCGGACTTGGGCGGCCCAACGAAAAAGCCCGGATCGGCAGGCCGGCTAAAAACGATGAGCCGCAAGGCGCGCGAGGCGCGCGCGACGGGAGCGTATAGTTCATACGTGACCGAGCGCAAGACGAAGCGCAACACTGCGGATCGCGTTTTTAGCCCGCCTGCCGCTACCAGATTTTCCAAGGGGCCCGGCCGCTGTCCCACACGTTTCGGAGTAGTCGCAGCTCGTGCAGGGTGTCCACGCACTGCCAGTAGCCGTGGTGGTGGTAGGCGAAAAGCTCCCCGGCCGCGGCCAGGCGCTCGCAGGGCTCCCGCTCCCAGCTCGTGGAGTCGCCGTCTATGTAGTCGAGGACCCCGGGCTCCAGGACGAAAAATCCGCCGTTGATCATCGAGTCGTTGCCCTCGGGCTTTTCCGAGAAGGCCGCCACCCGCTCGCCCTCCAGCTTCAAGACCCCGAAGCGCTGGGGCGGCGTCACGGCCGTGACGGTGGCCAGCTTTCCGTGGCTCCTGTGGAAGGCCAGGAGCTTTTTGACGTCCACGTTGGAAAGCCCGTCGCCGTAGGTGAAGAAGAAGGTGCCGTCTATGCGGGAGGCCAGGCGCTTCAAGCGTCCGCCCGTCATGGAGTCGGGGCCGGTCTCGCAAAGCTCGATGGTCCAGTCCTCGCCAGTACCCCCGGATGCGCTGCACGCGCCGGTGGAAAGGTCAACGGTCAAATCCGCCGAAAGCTGGGGGTACTGCAAAAAGTAGCGCTTGATGACCTCGCCCTTGTAGCCAAGGGCCACCACGAAGCGGCCGAAGCCCTGGGTGGAGAAGAGCTTCATCAGGTGCCACAGAAGGGGCCGCCCGCCGATCTCGATCATGGGCTTCGGGAGCACCTGGGTTTCCTCGGAAAGCCTCGTGCCGTAGCCGCCGGCAAGGATTATGGTCTTCACGCGCTCCTCTTCGATCGCCTGTCTAACAACGCGAATTGCGGCGTTGCGCTTCACCGTTTTTATCCAGGCTTAAATAGAGCCTTTTTTAGGGGCTGTTTCCAAAAAAAGGTTTTGCACCGAGGTTGCGGATTCGCCGGGACTCCAAGGCGCGCGACCGAGGAATATTGTACATATTCCGCAGGAAGCGCAACACAGGAGGCGCGGATGAAGCCGCAACCGAATGCCAAGATTTTTTTGGAAACAGCCCCTAACTGGCCTCTGGAGGGTTATGGGTATGGGACGGCCGTCACGAATCGCCCCTTCCTGGGTGGTCCCGGCTGGCCTGGTCGAATCGAAGCTGGGTCACCTGCTCGGAAACGAGCCCTATCATGAAGATCAGGACCGCAACCGTCATGAGCATGGCGGAGGTGGGGCCGTAGGGCTCCTGAAGCACGAAAATCTTGACGAGCCCGTAGGCCACGCCGGCCAGGAACATGGAAAGGCTGGCGGGCAGGAAGACCTTCATGGGCGCGAAGAGGGTTGCGATCTTGAGTATTATGAAAAAGAAACGGCTGCCGTCGCGGACAAGCTTGATCTTGCTCTTGCCCTTTCGCTTGGCGGCCGTGATGGGCAGGAAGGTGACGGCGTAGCCCGAGCGCATGAGGGAGAGGGTGAGGGTGGAGGGGTAGGAGAAGGTGTTGGGAAGAAGGCTCACGAACTCGCGGGCCACCCGCGTGCGCACCGCGCGGAAGCCGGAGGTGAGGTCCGGTATCCGGCGGCCCGTCACGTAGGAGGCGAGCGCGTTGTAGGCGAAGTTGGCCAGGTTCCGGTGGGCGTGGGTGTCGGAGTCGGCGGTCCTCGCCCCCACCGCCATGTGGAAGGTGGAAAGGGCGGCCAGAAGCTCCGGGATTTTTTCCGGCGGGTGCTGGCCGTCGGCGTCCAGGAGCACGGTGTACTCCCCGGCCGCGTTCCTTATCCCCGTCTTCACGGCCGCGCCGTTGCCCATGTTGTAGGGGTGGGAGACCACCCGCGCCCCTGCATCCCTCGCCCTTTGTGCAGTATCGTCCGTGGAGCCGTCGTCGGCCACAAGTATCTCGTAGGACCAACCCGCGGGGTCCATGACCTCGCGGATCCTTGCTATGACGCCCTCTATCCCCTCCGCCTCGTCGTAGGCCGGAAGCACCACGCTGACCTTGAGGGGCGCGCTTTTCCCATCCATCGGGGTTTCGTTCATCGCTTTTCCAGGTTGCCGGCATGTTGAAAGGAGTCCGCTGGCGCGAACGCCGCAGCCCATAATCCATTGAAAAAATCTCAATTAGGGGCTGTTTCCAAAAAAAGCTTGTGGCACCGAGCTTGCGGATTCGCCGGGCCCCCAAGGCGCGCGACCGAGGAATATTGTACATATTCCGAGGCGAGCGCAACGCAGGAGGCCCGGATGAAG
>JAKAGN010000078.1 GCA_021815525.1 Deltaproteobacteria bacterium | reverse complement strand
ATCGATCCTAAGAGGGTGTCCATCATTTTGCTGTGGTAGATGTCCGCCGCGTTTTCCATGAATTTCCTTCCTTTTTTGTTAAACATATCACAGGCCGGAGACGCCCTTCAAGAGCAAAAGGGGGCGGGCTTGTGTGCGCAACCGGACCCGGACGCTTGTCCGCGGGCGGAAGCTGCGCCTTTTAAAGCATGACGGACGGCCTCATGCCAAAATTTTTACACCCGGAAAAAGTTGTTGAATTTCCCCTTAGAGCTGTGTTAATTTTCTGTTAAATTCATCCGGGTCCGGCCTGGACCCCATCTTCTTCTCTTTCGGTGTGAGCGGGGGATACGGTGGGCTTTTTGAAGGCAATGGTTCTGAAACGGCTTGCGGCGATGGGGAAGAAGGGGGAGAGAGTGGACCTGATGCGTTTGGGAAAGGCCTTGGGAGACAGGATCGACCGGCTGGCCCATGACGTTTTCGTGGCCCACCGTAATACCCTTTTCCACGAGCACGCCACCTTCATCGTTCCGGCTGTCTGGGGCGGCAGGCAGGAGGGCTCGCTCTCGGAGGTTCAGCGGGAAATCCACGCCCGGGTGGAGCCGGTGGTCCGGGAGCTTCTGGCCTGTCTCGACATCGAAGACGCCTCCCCCGAGCAGCACTTTGCCGTGGAGTTCCTTATTCGTGAGCTCATCATAACGAAGATCACCTTCATGCTGGAGCTGGGGAAGAACATGGGCCTGGCCCGTCCCGGCAAGGAGCCCAAGGAGAAGCATCCCTTAACCGATATGGAGCCTCTCGGCCGCGCTTGAAAGGCGCGCCAAAAACGCGATCTGCGGCGTCAGGCTGGTAGTGCGCCTCGGTCACGTGCGAACAGCACGCTCCCTTCGGCGCGCCACCCGCCTTCCTTGCATCTCATCGTTTTTGACACGCCTTTCGCGCCACGGTCGTAACGCTTCAATTTTTCGTTAACGGAGGAATTTTTTCGCATTCGATGCAAATATTCGCAAGCTGAACCACAAACGGGGAGGTGGTCTATATGTTGATCGAATGCCGATTTGCTAAATATTATTTACGCAATAACGATAACAGAATATCTTTGAGATGCACATTATTAGCGACTGCGATATTGTTGATTCTGGCTGGCTGCGCTACATTAAGACATGGAACAACTCAAAGTATTGGTTTTGTCAGTACCCCGTCTGGTGCTCAGGTCATGATTGACAGACATGTCTATGGAGTTACCCCGCTGCGGGTAACACTCAAACGTAAAGAGGATCATATTGTTATTATTATGCTTGATGGATATAAACCTTATGAAATTACGCTAACCAGAAAGATATATACCCATGGTGCTGCAACTTTAATGTCAGGGACCTTAGGTACAATCGATGTAGCAAATGGAGCAATATATACTTTAACTCCTGATCTTGTCAATGCAGTCTTAATAAAGGAAGGAGCTGAGGGTGATAAATAAAATTATTAAAAAAATTACATTCATATTGTTAGTTTTTATAGTCATTTCTGTATATTCTTGCATGTCTGGATTTACACAACGAAATGAAGATTACAGGACATATCAGGGGCCTGAATTACCAAGCAATGCTATTGCTATACTAGGCGCTAATCCAAATATTACTATATGCAGTATTGACGGAATATCTCTCGGAAGAGCTGGTGAACCATCGATTGGGATATTTAGTGATCCTTTTCATGATAAGCGTCAGATTCAAATATTGCCAGGTCCTCACGCTATTGGCGTTGTATTTAAAGCCTATAGAGCTATGGCCATAATTCAGTCGAATGGACTATCAACAATTCAAATAAATGCAATAGCAGGACATGCGTATTATATTACTTATAATTTTCCAAAAGGAGAACCTAGCTACTTGACAAATAATGAAGCTGAGATGATTTTTTTTGCTCTAGATGTAAAGACGGTATTTAGCCAAAATCGAACGTTGTTAATGGTAGAAATTAATTTTTTGCCATGGGGCTACGGTCATAATTTTAATCCGATAGACATATATTTTTTAATTTTCAACGGCGTTGATATAAATGCTAAAGATAGTAATGGAAATACAGCCCTTATGTATGCAGTAGCAATAGATGATGTAGAGCTTGTGGAACAACTGATAAATATGGGGGCAGATATTTATGCAAGAGATAATGCCGGATTGACTGCATTAGATAAATCGCCTGAAACATGTCGAAAATATTTAATAAAAAAATTGAAATGACATCTTCCTTGGAAAAACTTAAATAAAAAGGGGAGGGCGGGCCGAGCGGCCGCCTTCCCCTTTTCTTTTTTCCCCTCTTTTTTCCTGCTTTTCCCTGCGGCCCGTTCCAGGCCGATCACAAACGATGAGCCGCAAGGCGCGCGAGCGAGCGGCGAAGGGAGCGTACTTTTGTACGTGACCGAGCCGTGAGGCGAAGCGCAACACAGCGGATCGCGTTTGTGGACGGCCTGGCTAGGTGCCCATGTCCCACGAGGCCAAGTACTTTTGCTGCTCGGCCGTCAGGGAGTCTATGGAAACGGACATGGCCGCCAGTTTTTCCCGCGCGATGGCCTGGTCGATGTCCAAAGGCACCGGGTAGACGGCCTTTTCGAGGCTTGCGGCGTTTTTCACCATGTACTCGATGCAAAGGGCTTGGTTGGCGAAGCTCATGTCCATGACCGATGAGGGGTGGCCCTCGGCGGCGGCGAGGTTTATGAGGCGGCCCTCGCCAAGGAGGTTCACCCGGCGGCCGTCCGCGAAGGTGTACTCCATGACGAAGGGGCGTATCTCGCGTTTTTTCACGGAGAGGGATTCCAGGCCGCCGATCTCCAGCTCCACGTTGAAGTGCCCGGAGTTGGCCACGATGGCGCCGTCCTTCATGGCGGCGAAGTGCTCCTTCCTTATGACGTTTATGTTGCCGGTCACCGTGCAGAAGATGTCGCCGATGGGCGCGGCGAGGGCGATGGGCATCACGGTGAAGCCGTCCATGACGGCCTCCAGCGCCGCGGTGGGGTCCACCTCGGTGACGATGACGTTTCCGCCCATGCCGCGGGCCCGCATGGCAAGGCCCTTGCCGCACCAGCCGTAGCCGCACACCACGAAGCGGGAGCCTGCGATGAGGCGGTTGGTGGCGCGCACGATGCCGTCCACCGTGCTCTGGCCCGTGCCGTAGCGGTTGTCGAAGAAGTGCTTGGTGCGGGCGTCGTTCACGGCGATTATGGGGTAGCGCAGTATCTTGTCGGCAGCCATGGAGCGCAGCCTTATGACGCCGGTGGTGGTTTCCTCGGTGCCGCCAACAACCGCGTCCAGGCAGTCCTTGCGCTCGGAGTGGAGGGTGGAGACCAGATCCGCCCCGTCGTCCATGGTGTAGTGGGGCCTGGCGTCCAAAACCGCGTTGATGTGGGAGTAGTAGGTCTTGGTGTCCTCGCCCTTTATGGCGAAGCAGGGGATTTTGTCGTGGGCCACGAGGCTAGCGGCCACCTCGTCCTGGGTGGAGAGGGGGTTCGACGCGCAGGTGACGACCTCCGCGCCGCCGGCCTTGAGGGTCTTTAAAAGAGAGGCGGTCTCGGTGGTGACGTGGAGGCAGGCCGCCACGCTGATTCCCGCAAGGGGCTTTTCCTTCTCGAAGCGGGCCCTTATGCGGTTTAGGACCGGCATGCTCTGGTTGGCCCACTCGATCCGAAGCTTTCCGGCCTCGGCGAGGGCGAGGTCTTTGACGTCATACTTCATGAATTGATTTCCTTACCTGTAGTATCAGGAGTTTGGCGATAGAGAGCCAAGGCTTTGGGCCGATTACTTTTTAAGGCCCGCAAGCTCCTTGATGCGGTCGGCCTGGTTGGTCTTCTCCCAGGAGAACTCCGGCTCGTTGCGGCCGAAGTGCCCGTAGGCCGCGGTCTTGCGGTAGATGGGCCGCAGGAGGTCCAGGTAGCTTATGATGGCCTTGGGCCTCAAATCGAAAACCTCCAGCACGATCTCTCGCGCGCGGGCCTCGGAGATGACGCCGGTGCCCATGAAATCCACCATCACGGACACGGGCTGGGCCACGCCGATGGCGTAGGCGATCTGGACCTCGCACTTGTGGCAGATGCCCGAGGCCACGAGGTTTTTCGCTATGTGGCGCGCCATGTAGGAGGCGGAGCGGTCCACCTTGCTGGGGTCCTTGCCGGAAAAGCAGCCGCCGCCGTGGGAGCCCTGGCCGCCGTATGTGTCCACGATGATCTTGCGGCCCGTGAGCCCGCAGTCGCCCATGGGGCCGCCTATGACGAAACGGCCGGTGGCGTTGATGAAAAGGCGCGTGTCGCCGTCCATCATGTCCTTTGGGATGACCTTCCGGATCACTTCCTCTATGACGGCTTCGCGCACCTCGGTCTGGCTGACGTCGGGCTTGTGCTGGGCGGCGATAACTATGGTGTCGACGCGGCGGGGCCTGCCGTCGGCGTACTCTATGGTTACCTGGCTCTTGCCGTCGGGGCGCAGGAAGTCTATGGCGCCGTTCTTGCGGACCGTGGCCAGGCGGCGGCAGAGCTTGTGGGCGAAGGAGACCGGCATGGGCATCAGCTCGGGGGTCTCGTCGGTGGCGTAGCCGAACATTAGGCCCTGGTCGCCGGCGCCCTGCTCCTTCTCCTTCTCGGGGTCCTCGTCCACGCCCATGGCTATGTCCGGGCTCTGGTGGTCGATGGAGGTGATGACGGCGCAGGTCTGCCAGTCGAAACCCATCTGGGAGGAGTTGTACCCGATGTCCTTGATGGTGCCGCGCACGATCTCCGGAATGTCCACGTAGCACTGGGTGCTGATTTCCCCGGCGATGAAGGCGAGCCCGGTGGTGACGAGCGTTTCGCAGGCCACGCGGCACCTGGTGTCCTTGGCCATGATGGCGTCCAGGACGGAGTCGGAGATGGCGTCCGCCACCTTGTCGGGATGCCCTTCGGTGACGGATTCTGAGGTGAAGAGGAAGTGCTGGCTGCTCATGGGTTTCTCTCCTAGATAGGATTTTGGCCGGTTGTGTGCGGCCGCTTGTCAGGCTGAGCCAAAACGCGATCTGCGGCGTCAGGCTGCACCTTGCGCTCGGTCATGTGCAAAAGCACACCCCCTTCGCGCGCGGCTTGCCAACCTTCGCATCTCATCGTTTTGGTCCAGCCTGAACGTTAAAGGCGATTGATATAGTAAAAAGATTAAGGCCTTAGACCAATTACGTGAGAAAAAACATAATTCCACCGTGGCGTTTAGCGCGGCTCACGGCAGGAGCACCATGTTGTCGATCAGACGGGTCGTTCCCAGCTTCACGGCAAGTAGCATCACGGCCGCCTCGCCGATTTCGGCCAGGTCCTCCAGGGAATCGGGGTCGCAAAGCGAAACGTAGTCGATCTCGGTGCCGGGCGTTTCCAGAATGAGGTCCCGCGCCCAGGAGACAATGGCCGCGGCGTTCCGCTCCCCGGCCGCGACGCGCTCCCTGGCCCCGGAAAGCGCCTTATGGAGCACCACGGCTTTTTCTCGATCATCGGGGGAAAGATACGAATTCCTTGAGCTTTTGGCCAGCCCGTCGGCCTCCCGCACCGTGGGGTGGCCCACGATCTCGATGAAAAAATCGAGGTCCTTCACCATGCGGCGGATGACCGCCAGCTGCTGGAAGTCCTTCTGGCCGAAGACCGCGACGTGGGGCGCCACCGTGTGGAAGAGCTTCGTCACCACCGTGGCCACGCCGCGAAAATGGCCGGGCCTGGAAAGCCCGCACAGGTGGTTCGGGAGATCCGAAAGCGAGACGTAGGTCTGGTAGCCCGCGCCGTACATGGAGTCAGCCCGCGGGGTGTAGACCGCCTCCGCTCCCGCCGATTCGCACAGGGCCAGGTCTCCCGCAAGGTTCCTGGGGTACTTTTCCAGGTCCTCGCCGGGACCGAACTGGGTGGGGTTCACGAAGATGGAGACCACCAGAAAATCGCCGCGTTTTTTGCCCTCGTGCATCAAGGCCAGGTGCCCCTCGTGGAGAAAGCCCATTGTGGGAACGAAGACCACGCGGCGTCCGGCGCGCCTTGCGGCGTCGCTTTCGGCGAACATCTCCTCTTTGCTTGCGATGACCTTGATGGGTGGCCTCCAAAGTCCGGGTACGTGCGACGGGAGCGAAAAGCTATGGCAAGCCGCGGCAAAAGTCAAGAAAGCCAACGCGATGCGGATTGTAAAACTTCGATTTACGATCCGGCGGGCGATGGCCGCCCCTTACACGCTTATGCCTTTGATTTTCTCGTCATCCTGAGGAAGAGGATCACGGCGGCCACGTCGGAAAAAATCTGGGCCGCAAGGCGCAGTATCCGCTCAACGTAGCGGGTTTCCTCGGGTCCCAGCATCCCCATGCCGTGGAAGGCGAAGGCTATGGAGGCAAGGTTGACGAGGAGCATGACGCCCGCAAAAAACCGGAGCGTGAGCTTGAAGTTGGGCTCGGCCCGGCCCGCAAGCTGCCAGAAAATTATCATGGAGACGATCCCGAGAAGCGACCCCACGGGCCCCGCCGTTTTTTCGTAGAACTCGTGGAAGGGCGTCTTCTCGGGATCAGCGGCGAGCGCCGGCGCGGCCATAGCCATCATCATCAGAACCAGCAGCAGGGCGAAAACGTACCAGTTTTTTTTCGGCATGGCGGAGTCTCCTCCTTAGGTTTTGGGCCAAAAAAGGGACAAAACGGGAATTGCGACACAATATCAGGCCGCACTATCCTAGCGCAACGCCTTGAAAGCTCTTCTTGGAAAAAAATAAAAATTTTTACATCACTTCGCAAAAGCCAGGACAAAGACTCCCGCCAGCATTACGAGGCTTCCAGCCAGGCGGAAGCTGGCGGAGCCTTCCTTGAAGAGGAAGACGCCGTAGAGCACCCCGAAAAAGAGCGCGGTGCGCTTGACGGCTATCATGTAGGCGGCCGGGGCCAAGGTGATGGCCGTCACGTGCGTCAGCGCGTGGCCCGTTTCCGAAAGCCCGATGGCCCAAAGGATGGGGCGGCGGAATATCCCCGGGAAAATCTTCCCCCCTGGCGGACGAAAAGGGCCACTGCCAGGGCCGCGGCCAGGACCAGGCTGTATGACGAGGCCATGAAAAAGGGCGAGGAGAGGAGGACCATCTTCTTTCCGGCTGTCGCGGTGACCGAGTAGAGCAGCGCCACCGCCATCATCATGAGGCTTCCCGGCTCCCGTGAAAGGGTCCGGAAGGGGTCGAGGAGGCCTGCTGCGTTCTTCCGCAGGGCCAGGACATATGCCCCGGCCGCCACCAGCGCGACGCCCCCCATGCCGGCCGCGCGGGGCCTTTCACCCAGGAAAAGCCAGCCCACGAAGATGACGGCCACGGGGGTAAGGGCCAGGAAGGGCACGGTGAGCGAAAGCGGCGAGCGCGAAAGGGCCTTCATGTAAAGGACGATGGCGCAGATCTCGAGGGGCAGGGCCAGGGCGAACCAGCCAAGGTACTCCCCGGGATGAGGCGGAGGCGCGGAGCGGAAAAGGAAGACGCTCATGAACGCGGCGCTTGTGGCGTAGCGCGCGAAGGCCAGGGCCAGAGGCGGGGTTTTGCGAAGCGCCGCCTTGGACAGGGCGTCGGAGGTGGCGAAGAAAAACGCGCAAAGAAGGGTTATGGCGATCCACATGGGCTCAGTCTTCGCGCGCGGGCGGCAGCACCGAAACCGACACGGCGCCCGGAAGGTCAACGTAGCCCAGGAAGGGAAGGTTGGGGGGGCTCTTGCGGGCCGTCACCCGGAAGGCCCCGGCCCGGGCCACCCGGGTCAGTATGGAAAGCCGGGGGTGGAGCCCGTCCCGGGAAAGATCCAGGGAGGGCGCATAGTCCTCCTTGGGTATGCTTCCAAAGGCCAGCATGAAGACGTACCAGCCGGGAGTGAGCCCAAGGGTGACGGCCTGGCGGAAGCGCACCCGGCCCCCGTTCTCCACCCTTTCCGGGGCGGGGGCCGGGAGCTGGAGCGACGAGCGGCCGTGGAGGGTTATGTTCAAGTCCGTCGAGATGAAGATGCCCCCCACCGGCGCCTCGATGTCCTTTTGCACCGTGAACTCGTAGCAGAAAAAGGCCGTGTCGCCCGTTGCGAAGTCCTGGGCCGGGCGGCCGTTCCCGTCAAGAATCGCCACGGCCGAGAGCCGCGCCCCGGGGTTCTCCTCCACCACGAAGGCGCGGGAAAGATCTATGAAGGCCTCCGGACCGGGCCAGGGCGGAAAGGCGAGGCCCGGGATGTCGCCCGCAAATGCGCAGGGCGGCTCCGGGGAGGCCGTCCGAGAGCCCGGAAGTCGCGCGGAAGGGGCCTGATCCGTGCGGGTCTCCTCTCCGCCGCCCTCCGCCTCCCTGGCCGGGCTCATGTAGACCTGCACGGCCTCGATGGGCGGCCCCAGGAAGCGGGCCCGGCCCCCGTCCAGGAGAAGGCAGCGGGAGCAGTACTTCTCCACGGCCCCCATGTCGTGGGTCACCAAGACCACGGCGGTTCCGCGCGCGATGAGCGACTCCATCCGGGCGTGGCACTTTTGCTGGAAGAAGATGTCCCCCACCGAAAGCACCTCGTCCATGAGGAGCACGTCCGGGCAAAGGAGCGCCTGGACCGCGAAGGCCAGCCGCACGAACATGCCCGCGGAGTAGTACTTCAAGGGCTCGTCGAAAAAGTCCCCTATCTCGGCGAAGCCCTCGATCTCGGGGATCACGCGGTCCATCTCACGCCGCGAAAAACCCAGGATGGCGCCGTTGACGTAGGCGTTTTCCCGGCCCGAGAACTCGGGGTTGAAGCCCGAGCCCAGCTCCAGGAGCGAGGCTACGCGGCCCCTCACCGAGACGCTTCCGGCGCTGGGCGAAAGTATACCGGCCAGGAGCGACAAGAGGGTGCTCTTGCCGCTTCCGTTTCTTCCGATGACCCCCAGCACCTCGCCGGGATAAAGGTCGAAGGAGACGTCCCTAAGGGCCCAGAACTCGCGGAAACGGGGCGGCTTTCCGATGGCCCGGGGAAGGACCGAGCCGACAAGGTGCCGCAGCCTGTCCCTCTGGGTGGCGAAAAGGGCGTAGCGCTTTCCGAGCCCGGCCGCGCTCACGGCGGGCACGCGTTCCTTGGGTGCGGAGTTCATCGGTTTGGCCTGCTCCCCTCTCGGCGTATCACGGCAAGGATGGCGAGGCCGGCGCATCGGGCCGGTTTTCGTGCTCCCATTTTTCCGGAACTCATGGTAAGGAAGAATCCATGATTCCCATCCGAGACACCATAACCTCGCGGCATTACCCCCTGGTCAACACCCTCATAATACTCGC
>JAKAGN010000077.1 GCA_021815525.1 Deltaproteobacteria bacterium | reverse complement strand
TCCTTTTGGGCAAAGGGCATAAGGAGCGGCTCTACTCCGTCACTCGTAGATTTTCTCGCCGGGGGCGTCGCTCCCCGCCGCGTCGTTCTCGTGGTCCCGGGGAAGGCTTTTCGCGCGCTTGGCGGCGAACTCCGTGTACCACTCGTGGGCCGTGATTGCACACATTATCTCGTTGGTGCCGGTCCAGATGGAGGCGAGCCTAAGATCCCGGACGATGCGCTCCACGGGGTAAATGTTGGTGTAGGCTATGCCGCCCATTACCTGCATGGAGTTTTCCGCCACCTTCTGGCACGATTCGGTCACGAACTTCTTGGTTTCCGAGACCAGGCGGCGGATGAGGCGCGGGTCGGCGCCGCGGTCCACGGCAAGCCCGGTGGTGTAGATCATGGAGCGGCAGGCGTCTAAAAGCATCACGCTTTCGGCCACCTTGAAGCTGACGCCCTGGAAGTTCATGATGGCCGCGCCGAAGGCCTTGCGGCGGGTGGTGTAGGCGGTGGCCACGTCGAGAGCCGGCCGCGCCGCGCCGATGGTCATGGCGGCCGTCCCCAGCCTTTCTGGGATCATCATGGTGTTGAACACGGCGTAGGCCCCGTTTATCTGGCCCACGACGTTCTCCTTGGGGACCACGACGTCCTTGAACACGAGCCTTCCAGCGCCGCCGCCCCGGCAGCCCATGAGATCGTAGAGGTAGGAGGTGTCCACCCCCTCCGTGCGGTCCACCAGAAGGCAGGTCATGCTCTTGTGGGGGGGCGCATCGGGGGCGGTCTTGGCGTAGACCAGGAAGTAGTCCGCCCCGGCCGCGCCCACTATGAAACGCTTCTGGCCGTTCACCACGAAGTGGTCGCCCTTGTCCACGGCGCTCGTCGTGGTTCCGAAAAAGTCCGAGCCTCCCCGGGGCTCCGTGAGGCACTCGGCCGCGAAAAGCTCGCCCCTCAAGAGCGGAGCCGCGTATTTTTCCTTCAAGTGATCCGAGCCGTGAAGCATTATGGCGTCGCACACAAGCTCGGCCCCCACGCCGAACACGCAGGCGAAGATGTAGCCAAGGGTGCCGATCTCCTCCATCACCGCGCCCGCCGCCACCCAGTCGAGGTCCCGGCCGCCCCATTTCTTCGGGTAGCGGATCCCCAGAAGGTTCCGGCGCGCGGCCTCCTTCAGAAAGTCCCTGGGAAAGTCGATCTTGCCAGCGTCCATGTCCAGGATCATTTGGCGGGGAACCCATTTCACCAGGTCCCGCGCCTCGTCCCGCACCGCGATCTGCTTTGGGGTAAGAAGATGATCCAGCATGGCGTGGAGTCCTTTCGAGAAAGGTTGATCCGCCAAGGCCCGGCGGAAAAGCGCAGCAGGATTATTTCTTTCTTTAGTTTCTTTCCGGCACTTGCCGGTGTCAAGAAATTTTCTTGACATGTTCAAGAATAGAAACTATTATCGATTTACTTTTTTGACGCGGACCCGGGCCGGGCCGCGGGAGCCGCGGCGAGACCTCGCTGCAAGAAAATCACCGTGTGACATAATCAGAAAAGGGAGGATGCTACATGAGCCGGACCACCGAGAACCTGAAGGCCGCATTCGCCGGGGAATCCCAGGCCAACCGCCGTTACCTCGCTTTCGCCAAGAAGGCGGAGAAGGAAGGCTACACCCGCGTGGCGCGGCTTTTCCGGGCCGCGGCCGAGGCCGAGACCGTGCACGCCCACGCGCACCTTGCCGCCTTGAACGGCGTCGGGGCCACGGCCGCCAACCTGAAGGAGGCCATCGCGGGCGAGACCCACGAGTTTACGAGCATGTATCCGGAGATGATCGCGCAGGCCCAGCAGGAAGGCGAGAAGACGGCGCTGCGGTCCTTCACCCTGGCCAACGAGGTGGAAAAGATCCACGCGGGCCTTTACGAAAAGGCCTTGGCCATGCTGGCGGACGAGTCCTACGCCAAGGCGGACACCGCCTACTACGTTTGCTCCATCTGCGGCTACACCTGCGAGGACGCGGCCCCCGAGACGTGCCCGGTGTGCAAGGCCAAGGCCCAGGCTTTTACCAAAGTAGCCTAGCAGCCTGTCTAAAAACGCGAATTGCGGCGTTGCGCGTCACCTCGCGGCTCGGTCACGTAAATCCCCCGGGGTCCCCAAGAAATCGCAGATTTCTTGGGGTGGGAGTACGCTCCCTTCGCGCTCGGTTCGCGCGCCTTGCACTTCATCGTTTTTATCCAGGCTTTGGATCAAGCCTATCCCAGAGGCTGATGCTTTTGAGTTCAGCCTTTTTCAGCAGGCTTAAGGAGGCAGGATGTCGGCGCCCGAGGAAATGTACCAGTGTCAGACGGTAAACTGCGGCTACGTGTACGATCCCGACCGCGGCGATCGGAAAAGCAAGACGCCGAAGGGAACCCGTTTCGAGGACCTTCCCGACGACTGGCGATGCCCGGTGTGCGGCGGCACGAAAAAGTGCTTCCGGCCGCTGGCGGGGCCGGGCTCCACGGCCGAGGTCAAATGTGAGATATGACGGGCGGCCTAAAAACGCGATCCGCGGTGTCGCTCTTCAAAGCGAAGCTCGGTCACGTACGGAAAAGTACGCTCCCTCGCTCGCTTTTCGTGCTCCTTGCGGCTCATCGTTTTTAGACCGCCCGTAGGCCTTACATTTTAACAGCCTGATAACAAGCCGGATTCAGATGCCGCGAAAGGAGATCAAATTTTATGAAGGCGCTCGTGGTCTACGCAACCAGGACGGGCTCGACCCGCACCATAGCAGAGCTGATCGGCGAGGGCATCCGCTTCGGCGGGGCCGACGCCGAGGTCAAAAGCGTTAGCGACATCAAGAACGAATCAGACCTTATGGGCTACGACGCCTACGTTTTCGGCTCGCCCACCTACCACGGCGACATGATGCAGTCCATGAAGACGCTTCTCTTCCTCGCCGAGAAGGCCGGCCTTTCCGGCAAGGCGGGCGGCGCCTTCGGCGCCTTCGGCTGGAGCGGCGAGGCCCCCCAGCGCATCTTCGAGACCATGCGCAACATATTCGCCATGAACATGGTGAGCGACTGCCTGCGTTTAAAGTCCGCCGAGCTTGGCGGAGGCGTCCAGGCCGCCCAGGGCTATGGGCGCGCCATCGCCGCGAAGATCGCGGGATAACAGCCTGTCGAAAAACGCGATCCGCGGTGTCAGACTTCGTGGCGCGTCGCTCACGTATGAACAACACGCTCGCTTCCGCGCCGCTTGTCTTCCTTGCGGCTCATCGTTTTTCGACAGGCTGAGAAGTCCCCGCCCCTCACGGAATAAGTCTAAAAAAATCGGATTGAACGCGGAGCGCGCGTGCCGCGCGCTCCGCGCCGGTGTTCCGCTGCTTTGGCGTTTAAGCTTAAATTTGAATATGTTGGAAGCGGAGCGTTCAAAAAATGAACGCTCCGGCCCGCATTTTTCCCGTTTCTTCCGGAAGCGTTCATTTTTTGAACGCTATATGGATAACTATCTTTAATCCATGTATTTTCCCATCATCCCCTGCCCGGCGGCCCGCCGTTAAGCCCCTCTTCCGCGTTGCAATCGTTATTGGATAAAATGCGAAGCACTCCAAAAACGGCGGAGCCGCGCCAAACTTCGCCCTGCCTGAAGGCTGACGGAAAACGATGAGCTACAAGGCGCGCGAGGCGCGCGCGATGGGAGTGTGCTGTTCGCACATGACCGAGCCGCGCGATGAAGCGCAACGCAGTAGATCGCGTTTTCCGTCAGCCGTTCGCCAATAACCGGCACACCCTATACAGCTCGCTGGCCGACCAAGCCTGGGCGTCGCAGCCGCGGGGGGTGTGGGGGAAGTCGCCGTCTATGATTTCGGGGACGTGGCCGCAGGCGCCGGGGGCGATGACGCGGGTGGCGGATGCGAGCCAGGAGAGGGCCGCGCGGCGGGCGGCTTCGCCGTAGGCGAGGAAGTAGGCCTCGCAGAAGGAGGGGAAGAGCCAGGCCCAGGCGGTGCCGTTGTGGTAGGCGGGCTTGCGGCGGGTGTCCTCGTCGCCCTCGTAGGTTCCGCGGTAGGGGTGAAAGGGGTCGTTTAGGCTCATCCCGTTGTGGAAGGCGGGTATGGGCCGGGTCACGGGCCGGTCCGCCAGGCTGCGGATCGCGCCGGGCACGACGAGTTCCTCGCAGGCGGCCACGATCTTTCGCATGAGGTCCTTTTCGGTGATCGCGCCAAGGGTGACGGCTAAGAGCTGGTTGGGCCGCAGGGCGTCGTCGGCCGAGGCTTGGGAGGCTGGCGTTCCGGACGGGGCGTGGAGACAGTCCGCCATGTGGCCGAGATCATTGCGGAAGAATATCTCGCGGATCGAGCGCCGGACCTTTTTCCGCATATCCTCCCAGCGGGCCTTCTGCTTGCCGGACGAGACGGAGGCGAGGAAGCGGAGGGCCGCGTGCCACAAGGCTTGGATCTCCACGGGGTAGCCCTCGCGCGGGGTGGCGGCGGGGTGGTTGGTGTCCATCCAGGAAAAGTGGGGCGGGCTCCATACCAGGCCGGAGGCGGGGTCGACCCGGACGCCGTTTGGAGTGCCCGCCAGGTAGCCTTCGGCGATGGAGACGAGGACCTGCCGCACAGTGCGCTTTCCGGCCGGGGCGTCCAGGAAGGAGATGCCGCCCTGGGCCGCCGTGAGGTCCGCGCAGACTGTGATGAACCACAGGGGCGCGTCTGATGTGTCGCGGTTGCCGGGTTTTTCACCCAGGATGCAGTTGGGGAGCGTCCCTTTATCCTCGAACCGGCCGAAAAGGGTGAGGACCGATTCGGCGGCCGTGAAGTTGCGGGCCGCGACGAGGCCCCGCACGAAGATCAAGGAGTCCCGGCCCCAGTCCAGGAACCAGGGGTAGCCGGCCACCACGCTTGCGTGCTCGCCGCGGCTCACCATGTAGTGCTCCATGGCCCCGGCCGCCGCGTCCTTTGTGCTTGCGGCCTGAACGCGCGGGAAGGAGAAGGCTCCGCCGGAAAACCCGGCGCCTGCGGCGCGAGGGCCGCCGTCGATGACGGCCGCGGCCGAAAGCTCGGAAAACTCGCCGCCTAAAAGGTCCACCGCGAAGTAGCCGGGCGAGAAGAGGTCGTTTGCGGGGTCCTGGCCCCTTACGGCCTCGTCTTCCAGGTGGACCATGTAGCGCCACTCCGGGGCCCGGAAGAAGGCGCCGGGCCGGATGTCCACGGCAAGGCGGCGTCCGGGGTGGGGGGCGAAGTCGAAGCCCGTGGGCCGCTCCGCAACCGATGCGGGAAATGTCTGCTCCGGGCCGGTGTAGGCCTTGGTGAGTTCGTGGAAGGAGCGGTCCTCCACGTCCGGCCGCAGGATCAGCCGCACGGGAATCGGATCCGGCAGGCGTCCGCCGCCGTTTTCGGCGTGCTCCCGCAGAAAGGTGAGCCGCACGCGGTTGTCGCCCGCGGCCATCTCGCAGCTTACCAGGAGCACCACGTGGGAGCCCTGGCCGGTGGGGGCGGTGAAGCGCCAGAAGCCCCGGGAGCTGTATGCGAAGGCGAAGGCGTCCAGGCAGGCGGCGTTGATCTCGTGGGAATGGCCCTGGAAAACCACCCAGCCCCGAACGCGGGTCAGGAGCACGCGTCGGTCCTCGGGGAAATCCGGGGAGAGGTTCGCGGCAAGGAGCGCGTCGTAGCGGCTTTGAAGCTCGCCCCAGCGGGCGCGGGCCCGCATCATGCCGCCCCGGCCGTTGGTGCCTAGTAGCAGCGCCTCGTTCCGCAGGAGCCAGCCCCGGCGGAAGACCCTCTGTACGGGCGCGTTTTCGTAATCGGAGAGATAAAGGAGCGGAGACTGGTGGTGCTCTGTTTTTTCCGGGCCGTGGAGAACCAGCTCCAGCGCGTGGCGCGCGTGGCCCTCGGGGGCGGCGATGGGGGGCAAGATGGCGAAGTGGCGGCCGTCTTCCGCCCTCAGGCTCTTTTTGGCGCAAAGGGTTTTTTCCTGGGAGCCTATCCTGCACTCAAAGGGCGAATCCGCCGTAACCAAAAGATTATGCCCGGCGGGGATCATCACCATTCGCGTTAGGTCCCGGGGGTGGCGCCACGAAACGCAAAGGGTCTCCTCGCTTGCCGGGTTCTGCGAGCGGCAGAACTCCAGGGGGTCCCGGAAGAGGGCGTCCGCCAGTGACTCGGGATCGACGCGGCCTAAGCCCTGGTTTTTGTGGTGGTGCCGCCAGATCGAAAGGGCCTCCCGGCGCAGGCGCTGGCGCAGGGCCCGGGCGGGGCTCACGCGCCGCCGGCGTCCCTCGTCCTTGATTATTTCGAGGTCCCCGGCGTCCGGCGAAAGGCACAGCACCTCGCCGGGAGCCAGCGCCACCTTGCATGGCGCGGCGTCCACGACTCTATCGCTCAAAAGATCGTAAAGCACGGCTCCGCCCAGGCCCGCCCTTGCCCCGTTCCAGGCCGCCCGGACGCCCGCTCGGTCGTCTAAGTTCGCCAGCACCAAAAGCTTCTTGCCGTCAGCGGCTCTCTCGCGCGCCACCGCCACGAAGTTTCCGCCGCCCTCCTCCACGAAGCTCAATGTCACGCCGTCGGTAAAGCACGGATGAAGGGCCAGGATGCGGTTTAGAAGCCGGATCTCGTTCACCTGGTTTTCCGCGGCCCCCCAGTTCAAGGAGGAGGCGTCGTGGACGTCGATCTTTTCGGTGGCGAGCCACTCCACGCCGTTGGCGAAGGCGAAGGAGCCCTGGTGGGAGAGGAGGGCGCACAGCGCCGTGCGCATCCTGGCCCACACGGTCCCGCGGGCCGCCAGCCGCAGGTTGTCGTGGGTCTCGGCGAAGTGGACGGGTACGCCGTCCGTGGAGGCCATGTCGAAGGCTCCGGGCAGGTAATACTCTATGGCGCCCCGGTCGTAGTTCTGGAAAAGCTCCGAGTAGGCCCAGTCGAAGCCACCCCGGTTCAATAAATCCCTCGTCACCACTATCTTTCCGCCCAGGCCCTCCAGGAAAAACACCGTGTCCGGGAACTCGTCGCGCACCCTTGCCGTCATGTAGCGCCAGGCTTCGACCGGGATCATGTAGCCCGCGTCGCAGCGGAAGCCGTCCACGCCCCTGCGGCACCAGGTGAGGAAGACCTCGGCCATGTAGCGCCACAGCTCCTTTTTGCCGTAGTCGAGCTTGGTCAGGTCCTCCCACACCACCCCCCATGCCCCGGGGGCCTCGATGCGGCCGTCGGGGCCCCTCACCAGCCACTCGGGATGCGTCTCGTGAAGGGTCGCGGCCCAGCCCGTGTGGCCTATGGCCATGTCGAGGACTATCCGCCCCTCCCTGGCGTGCACGGCGTCAACGAGTTCTATGAACTGCTCCATGGGCGTGGCCTGGGGGTCGAAGCGGGCCAGGGCCGGGTCAACGGCGGTGAAGGAGAGCGACGCGTAGGGGCTTCCGAAGCGGCCCATGCGGCCGTAAGTGGTGGGCGTGGGATGCACCGGCAGGAGCTGCAGCACGCCGCAGAAAAGGTCCCCCAGGATGAAGTCCAGCTCCGCCGCGAGATCCCGGAAGGTCCCCGAGGGCGGGATCACCGAGAAGCCCGCGCAATCGAGTCCCTTCACCTCGCCGCTTGACGAGACGCACGCCGTCACGTTCTCCTTTTTGTTGGGCCCGAACTGGCGCACGAAGGCGTTGTAAACCCCGTTTCCCGCCACGCACTCGGGGGGCTTCACGTTCAACACGGTGTTTTCCCCGCCGGGCCACAGGGGGGCCGCCTCGCCCTCGGGAACAAACAAACATTTTCCCTCGAAATGCCCGGGCTCGCACAGAGGGACCGTCACCGTAAACACCCGGTTGCCCCGGCGCTCCATGGGAACGTCGAACCAGTCCCGCGCAAGGGGCGGATCGCCGGTCTCGGCCTCCCGTATGATCTCGCGCCGCGTCACCGCGCCGTGGCCCGCGTTGGTCCGAAACCAGGCCCGGCCCTCCCTCGCCTCCGAAAGCGTGAGGGTGAAGGTGACCGTGTCCCCGGCGAAATAAACCCGCCTGGACCCCGGCTGCGGCTCTTGGATGAGATTGAGGCTCATGGGCACCCCCGCCCCCTTTCTAAAGGCTGTTTGAAAACGCGATCTGCTGTGTTGCGCTTCGGCTTGCGGCTCGGTCACGTACAACAGTACGCTCCCATCGCGCGCGCCTCGCGCGCCTTGCAGCTCATCGTTTTCCACCAGCCTTCATGCCGGGCATAGCTTGGCATGGCTCCGTTTGCGAGTATGGGCTTCGCATCTTGCCGGTCAAAGCCTGGAAGCGCCGAAGAGGGCCGGAAGGCCAAGCCACCCCAAGCAAGGGACGCGGCGTGCGGGCTTTGCCGGCGGCCCCGGCGGTTCCGGTTGGCAATCTTGCGAAGATGTGTTTAAATGCCGTTACAGCCGGAGGAACCCGGCCTTAAGTTTGCGGTCATACTAATGAAATCGGCCGGTTCTTGTCAATCCGGCGCGCGGGCGGAGCCTTTTCATGCTAAAGATCACGGCCGTTTACGGCAGCCCCAGGAGGAACGGGAACACCTCCCGGCTTCTTGCGCGCGCCGTGGAGGGCGCGCGGAGCGCAGGGGCGCAGGTTTCCGAGTTCCGCTTAAGGGATCTTAAAATGAGCCCCTGCCTCGAAATCTACGGCTGCAAGAAGGAGGGGCGCTGCGTAATAGCGGACGATTTCCACAAGGTGGCGGAGGCGATCCTGGAAAGCGACGGGCTGATGCTTTCCTCCCCCATCTTTTTTTACGCTGTTTCGGCCCACACCAAGATTTTCATGGACCGCTGCCAGTCGTTGTGGGTGAAAAAATACTGGATCGAAAAGGCCCCGCCCGGCAAAAGCGAGTTCCGCCGCAAGGGAATGTTCATAAGCGTCGGGGCCACCAAGGGAAGGAAGCTCTTCGACGGCGCGGTCCTTTCCGTGCGCTACCTCATGGACGTTTTCGACATGGAGCTTTCGGCTACCCTGCTTTACCGGGGCCTGGACTTGGAGGACGACCTGGACCGCCAGCCGGAGCCTCTTGCCGAGGCCTTCGCGGCCGGGGCCGCGTTCGCGGAAAGTCTGCGCGGCTCCTGACGCTCCAAGGGGGGAAGGCTTTTGGGGAAGCCCGGTCCCGCGGATTCGCCCCTCTTCCGCTTTTTTAGGAAGGGATGGGGAAGGGGGCTCGGAGGAGATTTTTTGATTGTCCGGATCATTGTCGCAAGCCCGGCAATATCCCCACCAACTGGTCTTCTACCAAGGTTTGTAGCTTTGATTCTAACTGGTCAAGTTTGTTCTTCATAAACCCTGCCAATTCGGCGCGTAGGTATTATAGAAGGGACACTAAAAAACTGCAAGATTGCAATCTT
>JAKAGN010000076.1 GCA_021815525.1 Deltaproteobacteria bacterium | reverse complement strand
GGGCTCCGCGGGAAGCGGCCGGGCTGTCATCGGGGGGCGGCCCCGGCCAGGCGCTTCCCCGGCGGGAGTCGTCCCCGGCCGGTCCCTGCCTGCGGGCGTCGCCCGAGGGCCTTCCGCCGCCGCCGGCCTGCCGGGAGCCCTGCTGGGTCCACTCGGGCCTGCCCCAGCGCGGGTTGTCGTCGGCAAGGGCCGCGGTCCCGGCCGGGAGGGTCCCCAGGGCCGTCACGAGGCTTAAGGCCGCCGCGAGATGCCTGAAGGAAACGGAACGATTGGCTTTCATGGTTGTGCTCCTTGTGGAAATTCGCTTGCCTCCGGCCTAAGCCCTCCCGGTTCCGGAAGGCTTAGGCCCCATGATCCAAGAGACGCCGGAGCCGCGGCAAAAGTTGACGCCCCGGGCTGTGAGCGTCTTCACCTTCTATCCAAAATAAGAATTTTCGCCGAAAAGCCAAGTAGAAGGAAGAGGGCGCGCGTTCGCGGTTTTTTGGGGGATGAACGTGAACCGGGGACGTTGGTGGAAAAAATCTTCAAAAAAACAAGGTGTTACAGCTTTAGCGGCAAGACGGCCGGCCTGGGGTGAGCTAACCGGCGGCCGGACGGGGATGCTTTCGGGCGTCCTCCAGGCAAAGGGCTATCAGGCGGTCCAGGAGGGCCGAAAAACTCATGCCCGCGGCTGCCGCGGCCTTGGGCAGGAGGCTCTGGGGCGTCATGCCCGGTATGGTGTTGGTCTCGAGGACGGTTATGCCCTTTTTTTCCGACACGATCATGTCGGTTCTGCTGTAGCCCCTGCAGTAGAGGGCCCGGTGGGCGGCCACGGCAAGCTCTCCGGCCCTTTTGGCGGTTTCCTCCGAAACCCTTGCCGGGCAGATCTCGCGGGTGCGGGCGTCCTTGTACTTGGCCTCGTAGTCGAAGAAGCGCGAGCCATCGGCGGGCACGATCTCGACGAGCGGCAGGGTTTCCAGCCGCTCGTTTCCCATCACCGGCCCCGTGATCTCGACGCCCGTGAAGTACTCCTCCAGGAGCACCCGGCAGTCGCTCTCGAAGGCCAGCTCCACCGCCTTTTCCAGGCCCCGGGAATCGTCGACGAGGGAGGTCCCCACGCTGGAGCCCCCGGCCACCGGCTTCACCACCAAGGGAAAGCCCAGGCGCTTTCCGGCCTCGGAGAGCCGCCCGCGTCCGTCCCCGCCGCGGCACAGGCACACGAAGTCGGGCGTGGGGATTCCGTGGGAGCGGTACAGGAGCTTGGCGGCCTCCTTGTCCATGGCCACGGCGCTCCCCAGGACCCCCGAGCCCTGGTAGGGGATGCCCAGGAGGTCCAGTAGGCCCTGGATGCGGCCGTCCTCGCCGTAGGGCCCGTGGAGGATCAGGAGCGCCGCGTCGATCCCGCCGGCCTCGGCCACCAGGCGCGGCACGTCGGTCTTGGGGTCGTAGCGCCGCACCTCGTAGCGTCCGGGGTCAAGGGCCTTGGCAGCCTCGTCGCCGCCCTTTAGGGACACTTCCCGCTCCGTGGAAATTCCGCCCGAAATCAGCGCTATCCTTATCTTCTTGGTCATGGCGGGCAATGTCCCTTAAAGCCTGTCGAAAAACGCAGGAATGAAAGCCCGGATAAAAACGATGAAAGGCAAGGCGTGCGAAAAACCAATGAGGGAGCGTACTCCATGTACGCGGCCAAAATTGGTTTTGAAGCACAACGCGGCATTTCGCGTTTTTAGACAGGCGATTAAGGCCCCTGAAGGATGTCTTTCTTGGCCTTTGTGTACTCCTCCTCGGTGATGAGCTTGCGCTCGAAGAGCACCGCCAGGGCCGCCAGCTCGCGCACCTGGAGCGCGGGCCGGGTCTCCCCGGTCCGGCGCGCGTCGGGGTGGGCGTCCTCCAGGAGGAGGGGGGCCCGGGGCTGCCCGAGCCTCACCTGCATCACGCCCCCCAGGAAGCTCAGCTCCACGCTGCGGCCCTCGAACATGGGGTCGCGGAGAAGCTCGGCTATGTTTTTCCCCTCCCGCTTCATCTTGGCGTAGACGCGCCAGATGACGAAGCCCACGGCCGCGCCGCCGGAGAGGAATATCCACGGCATGTAGTGGACGACCCCCCGGAAGAAGATCATCACGATGAAGATGGCGCAGACGAGGACCACGTGGGCGAGGAGGATGACCTGGGCCACCAGGAGCCCCTTCATCAGGCCGTCCTTGCCCTTGCCCGTCTTGTTCCTGCTGAAATCCATGGGATATGTCCTTGGGGGCGGCCCCCGTTCATTTCCTTCCGAAACGCGCGACCAGCTTTTCCTCGTAATGCTCCGGCGCGTCGAAGGCGGCGTGGCCGCTCCGCCCGGCGTTCAGGCGGGCCACCAAAAGGTTCAGCTTCTTCATGGCCCGGTACTTGTCCTCGCCATCCTCCATGCGGCAAAGCATGTCCTCCATGCGGCGGATTTCCTTCCTAAGCTCCACCTCGGGGGGCAGGTACCCGGAGTTCTTCAGGATCTTGTACGCCATCCGGAGGTCCTCCGGGACGTTCTCGTCCTCGAACACCAGGGGCTTTCCGGCGTGCGCCAGGTTGTCGAACTCGCCCCGGCGCTGGGCCTCCAGTATCCTTTGCTCGACTATTTTCAGGTACTCGAACACGGCCCCGCCCGTAAGCCAGGACATGGACAAAAAACCCCCCCGACTTTGGGCCGGAGGGGTCGGGTTTCGCGTAAGTTGGTGGCGATGCAGGGATTTGAACCCCGGACACTGCGGATATGAGCCGCATGCTCTGACCGACTGAGCTACATCGCCACAACACAGCAGACCCTCCTACACGAATCGCCCCGCCGCGTCAAGGAAAAGAGTGAGGGGGCCGTAACCTTTCAGTTTGGCGGGCAATAGGGGGGAACGCTTCCCCCAAGCCGCCTTTTCCCAAAAAGTTCAGGCTCCTGCCCCGCCGGAAGCGGGCAAGGGCCATGCCAGGCGTCAGTCATTGGGGCCGCGCTCCGGGCGTAGGGCGGAAAGTGACGAATGCGGGGGCCGGGTTCACAAAAAACCTTTACCAAAGGCGCGCCTGGGAGTTATGATGAAAAGATGGGCGGGACCGTCGGTCTTCGGCGAAGGGCCTCACGCCGGGCGAAGACGGGCCGCAAGCGCGCTTTCCTTGAACGGGCCGTGGATCATGCCGCACGAAAAGACGGAAAAAAGGGTCGCCCTTTTTCTCGAAAGGGCGAGGGAAAGGCGCATCGTTTCCCTGCGGATGAAGCTCGCCGTGTCCTTCGCCCTGTCGGCCACGCTCATAGCGGCGGTTTTGACCTACGCCCTTTACTCCGAGGTGCGCGGCGGCCTCCGGGACGACATCCGGGCCCGCCTTCGGGACGTGGTGGCCGTGGCGGCCCTTCTCGTCGACTCCGACATCCACGCGAATCTCAACCGGGCCGAGCAGGAGGGCTCCGAGCCCTACCGCCGCATCCAGGAGGTTCTCCAGAGGGTGCGCACCCGGGTGTCGGACGTCCGCTACGTCTACACCATGCGCAAGGATCCCGGCGGCCGCATCGTTTTCGTGGTGGACGCCTCCACCAACCCCGAGGAGGTGGCCCACTTAGGCGAGGTCTACAGGACCGCGAGCCCGGCCCTCACGAAGGCCTTCGACACCCTTTCCGAGCCCATGGTGGAGGGCGATTACTACACCGACAAGTGGGGCTCCTGGCTTTCCGGCTACGCGCCCTTCTACCGCGCCGACGGCCGCCGCGAGGGGATCGTGGGGGTGGACATAGCCGCCGGCACCATACTGGAGCACGAGCGGGAGTTCCTGTGGAAGGCGGTCTTCGCCTTCGCCCTTGCGGTCCTTCTTTCCATCGCCCTGGGGCTCGCCCTGGGGCACGGCCTGGCCGCCCCCATCGTGGGCCTCACCATCGCGGCCAGGGCCGTTGCGGAGGGGGACCTGTCGCTTAGGGTGCCCGTCAAGACCAGGGATGAAACCGGGGAGCTGGCCGCCGTCTTCAACGAGATGACCGCCCGGATGAGCGAGAGCCGCCAGCGCCTCTTGGCCGAGATCGAGGAGCGGCGCTCGGCCCAGGCGGCGCTGGCCAAGAGCGAGGAGGAGTTCCGCAAGCTTTACGGCGACGCCACGGTGGGGCTCTACAAGACCACCTTCGCCGAGGGCCGCATCATCACCTGCAACAACCGCTTCGCCCGTATGCTGGGCTACGGAGGGGCCGACGATCTTCCGGAGATGAGCCTGGGCCCGGAGCGCTACGCGGACCCGGGGCGGCGCGAGGAGCTGAAGGCCCTGCTCCTTCAGGAGGGCCAGGTGGACCACTTCGAGGCCCTCTTCCGCAGGAACGACGGCACCACCTTCTGGATGCGCTACTCGGCGCGCCTGGTGGACCACGGCGAGAACATAGAAGGCATGGCCGTGGATTTCACCGAGGAAAAGACGGCCGCGGACCGCCTGAAGGCCGCCGAGCAGAAGTACCGCGGCATCTTCGAGAACGCCGTGGAGGGCATCTTCCAGTGCGCGGGCGACGGCCGCGTTCTCTCGGCCAACCCGGCAATGGCCCGCATTCTGGGCTACACCTCGCCCGATGATCTCGTGAGCCGCGTGGACGATTTCTCGGCGGCCTTCTTCGCCGACACGGAGGGGCGCGAGGAGTTCTTCCGGCGGCTCGCGGCCGAGGGCTCGGTTTCCGGCTTCGAGACGCGCTTCCAGACCCGGGACGGCTCCATCCGCCACGGCAGCATCTCGGCCCGGGCCGTGTACGACGGCGAGGGGCTCCTGGCGCTTCTGGAGGGCTCCCTCGAGGACGCCACCGAGCGCAAGCGGGCCGAGGCCCTGGAGAAGGCCAAGATCGAGGCCGAGGCCAAGAACAGCGTTACGCGCTCCTTCCTGGGGGATTTGGGCCGGCAGATGCGGACCCCCATGAACGCCGTGACGGGAATGGTGGATCTCCTTTCGGGCACGGAGCTTTCCCGCACCCAGCGCGAGTACGTGGAAACACTGAGGGCGGCGGCCGAGCGCATGCTCGCCCTCGTCGCCGACATGCTCGTCCTTTCCAAAGCGGAGGCCAGGACCTTGGAACTGGAAAAGATACCCTTCAACCTCTTGGAACTCGTCGAAAAAACCTGCGAGGCCATGGCGGAGAAGGCCCACGAAAAGAACCTGGAGCTGACCTGCCACGTCCTTCCCAACACGCCCCACAACCTCCTGGGCGACCCCTTCCACCTGCGGCAGGTGCTGGTGAACGTCACGGCGGCCGTGCTGGGCCTGGCCCGGACAGGCGACGTGTCCGTCACCGTGGAGGGATTGAAGAGCGCGGACGAGAACCTGGCCGGCATCGAGTACTGCGTCCTGGGCGGCGAGGGGGCGCTGCCGTCGGAAAACGTGGCGGACCTTTTCACGCATTTCGCCCGCTCCGCCGGGGAAAGCCCGGGCGCGGGCGCGGACCAGGGCCTGGGGCTTCGGATCGCGGCCCAGCTCGTGGAGCTTATGGGCGGCCGCATGTTCGCCCGCAACAACCCCGACGGCGGCTTCGCCCTTTGCTTCACCACCTACCTGGAGCGCCAGCGCAAGAGCGCCGAGGCCTTCTCGGCGGCCGCGCCCTTGAAGGGCCTCTCGATCCTGGTTGCGGACAACGACATCAAGAACCGGAACCTTCTGAAGGAGACCTTGAACGAGGCCGGCGCGCGGGTGACCGAGGCCGAGGACGCCCAGACGGCGCTTGCGCTCTTGAAGGACGCCTGGATGCTGCCCAACCCCTTCGACATGGTGCTTTTAAGCCGCATCATGCCGGACATGGACGGCATGGAGGCCGCGGAGATCATCAAGATCGAGCACCTTTGCCCGGTGTGCGTCCTGATCCTGAGCTTTTCGGCCACCCACGAGGACGTGGACCGGGCCCGGGAGATCGGGATCCACCATTTCCTCAAGAAGCCCCTGAAAAAGGGGCAGGTGGTGGGTATCCTGCGCTCCGCCGTGCGCCGCGAAAAGGGCGAGAAGGTGAAGGAGGAGGGGGACGAGGGCGAGGGCCTGCCGCCCGTGGACATCCTCCTGGTGGAGGACTCCGAGACCAACCGCTTCGTGATCCGGGCCTACCTGAAGAACACGCCCTGCCGCATCCACATCGCGGAGAACGGGGCCAAGGCCGTGGAAAAGTTCATGGCCCAGCCCTTCGACGTGGTCCTGATGGACATGCAGATGCCCGTCATGGACGGCTACGAGGCCCTAAGCCGCATCCGCAAGTTCGAAAAGGACAACCGGGACAGGAAAACCCCCGTCATCGCCATGACCGCCGACGCCCGGGACGAGGACGAGATACGCTACATCGACACGGGCTTTGATGCGCTTCTGGCCAAGCCCATCAAGAAGAACGCGCTTCTCACCACGCTTTTGCATCAGATACTGGGCAAGAAGACCGTGGCCGCCAGAAACGAGATCGACCGCATCATGGACACCCTGGGGGTGGGCGGCGACGAGCCCATCCTGGCCTGGGTCAACCCGGACCTGGAGGAGCTTGCGCCCCGTTATCTGGAGACCCTTGCGGCGCACGCCCGGACCATGACGGAGAGCCTCTCCGGAGGCGATTTGGAGACCATCCGCACCCTGGGGCACCGCATGAAGGGCGAGGGCAACGCCTTCGGCTTCGAGGCCGTGAGCCGCTTGGGGGCCGTCATAGAGGACGCGGCAAGCCGCGGAAACGGCGACAAGATCGGCGAGTACGTGGAAAAGCTGAAGGACTTCCTGGCCCGGGTGGAGATCGTCTGACGGGAGCCCGTCATGCGGGGCGCGCCCGCCGCCGCGCGGAAGGGGAGGGGCGCCTCCCCGCTGCCGTTGGTACGGCAGCCGTCACGCGCGAGGTTGATGGCATCGTCACGGTGCCTCCCGGCTGTCGGGGTTGCGGCAACTGCCCGCCGGGGCGGGGAAAGGGCGGAAGGCGGAGCGCCCGAAGAGCCGGAATTTCGGCCGTTTCAAACTGACGGGCCGTGCGGGCCCGGTCAGTTTCTGGTTGACAAGCGCCAGGCGAGGGGATAAAGAAGACGGCTTCAAACTCCGGCGCCGCTGCGACGGGGGGGCCGTTAACTCAGTCGGTAGAGTATCTGCCTTTTAAGCAGAGAGTCGCGCGTTCGAGTCGCGCACGGCCCATCAGAGTGAAAAGCGCGGCTTATAAACGCGAAAATAAGATGGATTACGTCCCCATCGTCTAGCCCGGCCCAGGACACCGGCCTTTCACGCCGGCGACAGGGGTTCAAATCCCCTTGGGGACGCCAAAGATTTCAATGGGTTATCTCGTAACCCTGCCTTTACCACCCGCTGGACACAACCAGCGGACACAACTTGGCCTTCGGAGTGGCTCAGGCTCCGAGGGCCTTTTTGTTTGGTAACGGGACCACCTTCCCCGGTCTCGCCAGACCGTCTTCCAGGACATTGCGGACCTGCTCGACCCCGAGGGACTTCAGGTACCGCGTCGTGGTATTCGGGTTCTGGTGCCGTAGGATCGCTTGGATGTCCGCCACGCTGTACCCCTTGGCATACAGGATGCTGGCCGTGAGGTGCCTGATGGCATGGAACCCAAACCTTTCTACTCCGGCCCGGTCGCAGAGCCTCTTCATGAACTGCTGCCTGACGGTGAACGGCTTGCCGTAGTACTGCTCACAGAACGGGGTCTTGTCCAGGCTCACGAAAACATGCTCCCGGTCCTCGGTATCCATTGATAGGCGCTGCTCACGCCACCATAGAAGGGATGTCCGAAGGTCCCGGGTCATGGGCAGCCAGTCGCACTCCCTGCCGCCCTTGCGCTTTCGGGTCCATAGACGCACCCGGTTACCGTTGAAGTCCACGTCGGCCCATATCAGGCCCAGCAACTCGTTCCGCCGCGCAGCCAGGTGAAGAAACGCCGTGAGCATGACCCTGTCCTGCCCTTCGGTCAGTTCGAACACCTTCCAGAAATCTTCCTCGGGCGGCACGTAACGGTCATGCCGCTCCTCCGGAAATTTGGGGACCGCGCCGAACGGATTCTGGCCTTGGGGAAAATCGGCCAGAAACTGTCTGGCCCAGGTCCATCCCGCTGCAAGATTCTTACGGTCCTTGTTGACGGAGTACCCGGACCGGCTACGCGCCATCCTGGATAGATACTTGGATGCCATGGCCGCATCAATCTCGGCCACCGGACGTTCCGGCCCCACTTCCTTGATGACGGACGAGAAAGCCTTCCTCTTTTCCTGATACGTCTTGTGGCTGAACCGAGTATGTGCCTGGTTAAGGTAAGCGTTGGCCCAATCAAGCACCGTCAAGCAGACCGTGAGGGTCTTGGCGAGTTCCTCCGCCACGGCCTTCCGTGTTTCCTCTTCCCATAGGAACGCTGCTCTTTCTGACTTTCGGCTGTTGTCCTCGAACAGCTTTTGCCTCATTACTCCCTGCACCTGGACGTTTCCACGCCATCGCAGGGAGCCCCTCTTCGTTACCAAAGTTGGCATCGAGAACCTCCCTGATTCGATTTTCAAAGAACCGCCATGTGCCGGGTGCGACTTCCACACCGCCCCACTGAGCAGCATACTTTTTGGCTGTTCGTGGGTCAATCTTTAGAAAGGTCGCCAACTCATTGGCTGTCAATACCCTTCCATAGATTTTTTCGATTCTTTCGGTGCACATGGCTTAATATGGCCCAGTGTTTTTCGTCCAGCTGTGGATTAGCTAAAGCTTGACAAACTGTTCCCATGAAAAAGGGCGGCATACCCGAAAGCATGCCGCCCTTGGTGCTGGAGGGTGTTACGCGCCACCCTCCATTTAAGGCGGGCGAAAGGAGGGACCCGCCACCAAAAAGGCGGGTGGGGGAAGGGCACCCGCCTTATGGTCCAATTCAACTTTTCCTCTTTATGCCGTGCTTCCTCTTTATGCCGTGCTGCTCGAAAGCCCCGCCGCTATCCATCTTTGACATGGTTTCGATAGCCTCCTGATTCCGGTACTCGACCACCCTTGTTCCTCGCCTCCGGCTCCTACGACTCCCCTGGTTCCATTTATTTACGGGCTTGGACAGCGCGATCTCTCCATGGACACATCGACTTCGGTCCATTGCTTTGATGAGGATTCTTTCAGGTGATCTCCGGCGAGATTCGCAAAAGGGCGTGTACCGGACCTTGGTCCCAGGAATCGTCACGATGGGGAACGAGGACTGGGCGATTTGCCCAATGGCCAGATCTTCGAAAGAAGGGTCTTCAAACGGCTCTTGTTCATGCTTCTTTTTTGACATGGCGCACCTCACCTGATATTTTTTTCGTTGCCTCGCCTCCTGTAGGAGGGGGCAGTTTTCTGTTTTAGATCGG
>JAKAGN010000075.1 GCA_021815525.1 Deltaproteobacteria bacterium | reverse complement strand
CAAAAATATATTTCTATTACGATTGGCTGCAAAAGCCGCTGGCCGCGTCATCGGCGGAAAAGGTCCTCGACGTAGAATAACTACGCCTCCGGTCCTTTTTCGCCTGCTTCCTTGCCAGCAGCTTTTTTGCTCAATCTCATGACGAAAATATTTTTGAGATAGGTTCATGAAGCCATCGCAACAATACCGGAATGGCTTTGCGGTGGCAGGGACGCGGGGGAGGGCTGGAAGAACCTTTTATGAATAAAAGGTTTTCCTCCCTTCCCCGCAAATCCCCCTCCAGTATTTTTGAGATGGCTTCTATCCATATAGTCCCAATGACTTTTCCCCGCTTACTTGCCAACGTTTTTGGCAAGCTCCACCGGATAACGCTCCCCTGAAATTTCGATTCTGTCCAATGCCTCACCAAGACCCCGCAGCTCACCGGCGCTCAGCTCGACGTCGGCCGCGCCAAGATTTTCTTCCAGGCGACGCATCTTGGTTGTGCCGGGGATGGGCGCGATCCAAGGTTTTTGGGCCAGCACCCATGCAAGCGCGACCTGGGCCGGGGTCGCGTTCTTGTCCGCCGCCATCTTCCGGACCAGATGGACCAGGGCCTGGTTGGCATCGAGGTTCGCCGGAGTGAATCGGGGCACGATGCTCCGGAAATCGGAGCTGCCGAAGGTGGAGTTCTTGTCGAACCTTCCGGTCAAGAAACCCTTGCCCAGGGGGCTGAAGGGGACAAAGCCGATTCCGAGTTCTTCGAGCGCGGGTAAAAGCTCTTCCTCAGGCTGCCGCCACATCATGGAGTACTCGCTTTGGATGGCCGTGACCGGACAGACCGCGTGGGCGCGGCGGACGGTGGCAAGCCCCGCTTCGGAAAGGCCGAAGTGCCTGACCTTGCCTTCGGCGATCAGTTCCGCCACCGTGCCGGCCACGTCCTCTATGGGCGCTTCCGGATCGACGCGATGCTGGTAGTAGAGGTCGATCACGTCGGTCCTAAGCCGCCTTAGCGAGCCCTCCAAGCTCCGCCGGATGGTTTCGGGCCGGCTGTCCAGGACCTGCTTATAGTTGGCGTCAAGCCCTATCCCGAACTTGGTGGCGATAACCACCTGGTTTCGGACAGGAGCAAGGGCCTCGCCCACCAGCTCCTCGTTGGCGTGGGGGCCGTAAGCCTCCGCGGTGTCGAAAAACGTCACGCCGCGTTCCACGGCCTTGCGGATGAGGGCGATCATCTCGGCCTTGTCCGATGCCGGGCCGTAGCCGTAGCTCATGCCCATGCAGCCCAATCCAAGGGCGGAGACTTCCAGGCCGCTTTTTCCAAGGTTGCGCTTTTGCATGATCTCTCCATTTTCCATGCGGATGGATTCCATCGGCTTTGTTGTGAACTTGGGAGGCTCAGCCCCCGTACTGCCCGTCGCTCACATGCTCCATCCAGTCCGCGGACTTTCCGCCCAAGCACTCCTGGATGGCGATGTGGGTCATGGATGTTTCGGGAGACGCGCCGTGCCAGTGCTTCTCTCCCGGCGGAATGAAGACCGCGTCCCCGGGCCGGATAGCCTCCACGGGGCCGCCCTCGCGCCCCACCCGGCCGCAACCGGCCGTGACGATGAGCATTTGCCCCAGGGGATGGGTGTGCCAGGCGGTCCGCGCGCCGGGCTCGAAGGTGACGCTGGCGCAGGTGGCGCGTGACGGCTCGTTGGCCTGGAGGAAGAGCGGGTCGATGCGCACCGCGCCCGTGAACCATTCCGCCGGTCCCTTGACGGACGCCTGGGAACCGTTTCGTTTGATTTCCATGTTAAGTTCCTTTCTCCCGCGCTCCATTTCGTTGGCTGCTTGGCTCTTGGCTGGCTGTATTAATATCCCCATCCCTCCGGGCGCCGGTAGACCGATCCTGTAAAATTATTGCCTGATTGTACGAAAGTATAGACGAATGGGTTGCGCTGGAAGTCCGCTCCTTGATAAGGTTGACATACCAAAGCCTGGGAGGTTTGCATGAATCTACAGGATGCCTTGGCGGAAAAGAAAGACGGCGGCCTGAATGAGGCGCGAAGGGCGTTGGGGGAACGGATTGCCCGATGGACCGAGCAGGGCGAGTTGCACACCACAGCGGTTCCCGGCTTGTCCCTGTTCCGGCGGAACGAAACCACGGACCTCATCAGCGGCATGTATGAACCCAGCATCTGCGTGGTGGCGCAAGGCGCAAAGCGCGTGTTTCTCGGGGAAGATACTTTCGTGTATGATGCGCACAACTACTTGATCACGTCCGTGCACCTGCCCACGGTGGTGCAGATCATCGATGCAAGCCCGGATACGCCTTATCTGGGGCTTCGGTTGACTCTTGATTTGAGGGAGGTCTCGCAGCTGATGGCGGACAGCAACCTGCCCGCGCCCCGGGCGCAGCAGTCCAGCCGCGGCATGGCGACGGGCGAGGTTACGCCTCCCCTGCTCAACGCCTTAGTGCGCCTGCTCGATCTGCTTGATGAGGAACAGGGCATCCCCATCCTTGCGCCCACAATCCAAAGGGAAATCGTCTACCGCCTGCTCGTGGGAGATCAGGGGGCGAGGCTGCGCCAAATTGCATCGGCCGGAAGCCGGAGCCGGCAGATCGCCAGGGTCATCGAGTGGCTGAAGATGAACTTCGCCGAGCCCTTGCGCGTGGAGGACCTTGCGGCCAAGGCCGGGATGAGCGCCTCCAGCTTTCACAGCCATTTTCGGGCCATGACCGCGTCAAGCCCCTTGCAGTTCCAAAAGCAGCTGCGCCTGAGGGAGGCCAGGCAGCTGATGCTCACGGATGAGCTGGATGCGGCGGCGGCGGCCTTCAGGGTCGGGTACGAAAGCCCTTCCCAGTTCAGCCGCGAGTACAGCCGCCTCTTCGGCGCCCCGCCCTTGCGGGACATCAAAAACCTGCGTCAAATTGCGTCTGCGTAGGATGCCGGATGGGCGATACGTTTGAACCTAAAAAGGCAAGGGCTCAGGGCGCGCCGCCTCCGTCTTCGCCGGAAAGCCTCGAAAGGTAGAGGACCACGGCGGATCGGGCATCCTCCACGGTTTTGGCCCGCATGACGGCCTCCCGGAAGGTCCCGGCCCCGGGAAGGCCCTTGGAAAAGGCCGAAAGCTGGCTCCTCATCATGGGCCAGGCGCGCCGCTCTCCAAGAAGGGCCGCGGTGTCGTCCAGGCACGAGGCCATGAGCCGGGCGCGTTCCTCAAGGCTCACGCGCCGCTCCTCGCGGCCTTCCAGGAGATCCAGCGCCTGGGCGAAGATCCATGGGTTCCGTGCCGCGGCGCGGCCGATCATGACCCCGTCGCAGCCGGTCTCGCCCATCATGGCCAGGGCCTCTTGGGCCGTTGTCACGTCGCCGTTTCCGATAACGGGGATCGAAAGGGTGCGCTTCAAATCAGCGATGAGCGAGCGGTCCGCCCGGCCCGCGAAACCCTGGCGCGCGGTTCGCGGGTGGACCGCCACCGCGTCCACGCCGCACTCCTGCGCGATCCGGCACAGAAGCCGCGCCTCGTCGCCGGAAGCGTCCCAGCCCGAGCGTATCTTGATGGTGAGCGGAATGGAAAGCCTCTTCCTGACCGCCTCCAGTATGGCGCGGCATCGCGCGGGCTCCCGCATGAGGGCCGCGCCCGCGCCGATTTTCACCACCTTTTTGACCGAGCAGCCGAAGTTTATATCCACGATGTCCGCGCCCGCCTCGCAAACCAGGGCGGCGGCCTCGGCCATGTAGGCGGGCTCCGAGCCGAAAATTTGTATGGACAGCGGCCTTTCGGCGGCTGCGGTGGCGAGAAGCTCCCCGGTCCTTTTACTCTCGCGCACGAGGCCGTTGGCGGAAACCATCTCGGAGCACACTAGCCCCGCTCCCATGCGCTTGGCCGCAAGCCGGAACGCAAGGTTGGTGATCCCGGCCATGGGGGCGAGGATCAGGGGATTTTTAAGGACGATGCCGCCTATGCGCACGATGCCGGTCTGCCTCTTTGTCGTTCCGAATACGAATTGCGTTTTGGCGCTTTTCCCTGTACCTTTTTACCAGGGGCCGAACCACGTTCGCTTTCCTGTCCGGCGGCCCCTTATTACATAATATTCGAGGAGGAACAATGCCCGTCATCCACGAAAGCGTCTACATGGCGCCTTCATCCTTCGTTTACGGCGACGTCACCGTGGGCGAGGACTCCTCGCTGTGGCCCGGCGCCTCGCTCCGGGGCGACATGGGCCGGGTGGTGGTGGGCCGCGGCTCGTCCATCCAGGACGGTTGCGCCCTCCACATGCAGCCCGGGCAGCTCGTCTCGGTGGGGGACCTCGTGACCGTGGGCCACGGAGCGGTGCTCCACGGCTGCTCCATAGGAAATTTCTGCGTGGTGGGCATGAACGCCACGGTCCTGGACGGCGCGGTTATCGGAAACCGCTGTCTGGTGGCGGCGGGCTCCTTGGTCAAGACGGGAACCGTGGTGCCGGACGGCTGCCTGGTGGTGGGAAACCCGGCGGTCATCAAGGAGGGCCGGAGCCCCGACATGAGTATCCACTACTACGGCGCGCTTCTCTACATCGCCATGGCCCACATGTACAGGGAAGGGGCCGCCGCCTTCCCGCTTGAAGAGCTGGCCCGCCGGGCCGAGGCCTTGAAGGAAAAGTACCCCTTCGCCTGACAGCCTGTCGAAAAACGCGATATACTGCGTCACGCTTCAAAGCCAATTCCGCCACGTATCGTGATACGCTTGGCTCTTGGCTTTTCGCGTTCCTTGTATCTCATCGTTTTTCGCCAGGCTGTATAGACAGCCCGTTGAACGGGCCGCCGATGTCCTCGACTCTTGATGGAACGGGGAACCGCCATGGAACACGTCCTGCCGCCGCTCGAAAACAGCGTTACGGGTCTTTACAGGAGCGTCCTCACCCACCTGCGCTACTCCTTGGGAAAGCAGCCGGACGAGGTGAGCGCCCGGGACCTCTACCGCGCCGTTTCCTACTCGGCCCGGGACCGGCTCCTGGACCGCATGTCCGAGACGCTCGCCCGCTACCGCAAAAACGACGCCAAGCGGCTCTATTACCTTTCCATGGAATTTTTGATCGGCCGCAGCCTCGTGAAAAACCTCGCGGCCTTGAAGCTGGACGGCGCCACCGGGGAGGTGCTGCGCATGTTCGGCCGCAAGATGGAGGAGATTCTGGAGGAGGAGAGCGACTCGGCTCTCGGAAACGGCGGCCTGGGGCGGCTTGCGGCCTGCTACCTGGACTCCCTGGCCACCCTTTCCATGCCCGGCTTCGGCTACGGCATCCACTACGACTACGGCCTTTTCAAGCAGGAGATAAATAACGGCTACCAGAGGGAGCGGCCCGACTCCTGGATCGACGGGGCCGACGCCCTGCACGTGGAGCGTTCGGACCTGGCCGTGGTGGTGCCCCTCTACGGGCGCATCGAGCACGCCGAGGACCGCTGGGGCCAGTACAACCCAATGTGGATGGACTGGAAGCTGGTGGTGGGGGTCCCCTACGACATCCCGATGGCGGGCTGGGGCGGCCGCTCGGTGAATTACCTGAGGCTCTACGTGGCGCGTCCCTCCACGGATTTCGACATGAAAATTTTCAACCAGGGCGACTACTTCCGCGCCGTGGAGCAGAAGATCGACTCGGAGAAGATATCGAAGATACTCTACCCCGCCGACACGGTCTCCGCCGGGCGCGAGCTTCGGCTAACCCAGGAGTACTTCCTGGTGGCCTGTGCGGTTCGGGACATAATCCGGAACTACCTGGCGGACCACCAGGGCTTCGACGAGTTTCCCGACAAGGTGGCCATTCAGCTGAATGACACGCATCCGTCGCTGGCCATCGCCGAGCTGATGCGGGTACTTGTCGACGAGTACTGGCTGGAGTGGGACGAGGCCTGGGGCATAACCTCCAAAACCGTGGCTTACACCAATCACACGCTCCTGCCGGAAGCCCTCGAGAAGTGGCCCGTGGCGCTGCTCGAACGGGTGCTGCCCCGGCACCTCCAGATCATTTACGAGATCAACCGGCGCTTCCTGGACCGGGTTATAGAGGTCTGGCCGGGGGATTTCGACCGCATGGGCCGCATGAGCCTGATCGAGGAGGGCCCGGAGAAAATGGCCCGCATGGCCAACCTCTCCATCGTGGGCTCCCACAGGGTGAACGGCGTCTCGGCGCTTCATTCGGACCTGGTCAAAAGCGACCTGGTGCCGGATTTTTACGCCATGTGGCCGGAAAAGTTCACCAACGTGACCAACGGCATCACCCCCAGGCGCTGGCTCTCCCGCTCCAACCCCGGCCTGTGCGCCCTTGTGGCCGAGCACCTTGGACCGGGCTTCGTGACGGACTTAGAGCGCCTCCGCGCCCTGGAGCCCTTGGCCGAAGACCCCGCCTTCGGGGAAAAGTACCTGGCCGTGCGCAGGGAAAACAAGGAGCGCCTGTCCAGGATCATCTTCGAAAACGCGATGATTTCCGTGGACCCGGACTCCATCTTCGACATGCAGGCCAAGCGGATCCACGAGTACAAGCGCCAGCTTTTGAACGTCCTTTCCATCATGGCGGAGTATATCCTCATCGCGGACGACGGCGTGGAGCCCCCCGCGCCCAAGACCGCCATTTTCGCCGGAAAGGCCGCGCCCGGGTATCAGACGGCCAAGGACATGATCAAGCTCATCCACTCCGTGGCCGACGTGGTGAACCGCGACAAGCGCACCAAGGGGCTCCTCAAGGTGGCCTTCCTCCCCGACTACCGGGTGACCCTGGCCGAGAAGATGGTGTGCGCGGCCGACTTGAGCCAGCAGATATCCACCGCGGGCTATGAGGCCTCCGGCACCGGGAACATGAAGTTCGCCTTGAACGGAGCCGTCACCATAGGCACCCTGGACGGAGCCAACATCGAGATCGCCCGGGAGGTGGGGGAGGAGAACGTCCTGATCTTCGGGCTCACGGCCCCGGAGATCGCCCGCCTCACGAAGGAGGGCTCCTACCGCCCCGCGGCCCTCTACCAGAAGGATACCCTCATCCGCCGGGTGCTGGACGCCCTCCGGGACGGCCGCTTCTCGCCCTCCGAGCCCGGCCTCTTCGCCTGGGTGGTCCCCTACCTCCTAAGCGAGCGCGACAGGTACTTCCACCTTGCCGATTTTACGAGCTACATGGCGGCCCGGAAAAAAGCTGGCGAGGATTTCACCGATAGGCTATTGTGGGCGAAAAAAGGCATCCTGAACACAGCGCGCATGGGCTTTTTCTCCTCCGACCGCGCCATTCGGGAGTACGCCGAAAAAATCTGGAAAATCGAATCCGTCCCGGGCTGATCTATCGGAGCCCCCAAGGAAGCATCATGAGGATCGAAAAAACGGAAAGCGGCAAGGCCCTGGTTCTTACGATTTTCGAGAAAACCCTGGACGCCTCCGTGGCCCAGGACTTCAAGAACGCCCTTCTCGAGGACATCCAAAGCGGCAGAAACCGCCTCGTGCTCGATCTCTCCCACGTCACCTTCATGGACTCCTCCGCCCTGGGCGCCATGGTCTCGGTCTTGAAGGCCCTGGGTCGGGACGGGGAGCTGGTCATCTGCGGCGTGCGCCCGCCCGTCCTCTCCGTCCTGGCCCTTACGCGCCTCGACCGCGTGTTCAAGATCGCGCCGGATCAAGAAGAGGCCTGCTACCTTTTGACTCCCACCTAAAAAGGCAAAAGCATCTTCCGGCGGCCGGGGCCAAAGCATGAAAATGGCCCGCCGCCGGCCCCGGTCTGCGCTCCGCACGCTTCGCGCGCGGAGCCGGGCTATGGGGCTTCGCATTCGTCCGGGCAAAGCCTGGAGAGACCGGAGAGGGGCAAAACGTTCGAGCTGGCGGGACCTATCTGGACTGAGTGGCTGATAATGGTATGATTACAAAAAGTTGAGGGTAGAGCGTTCATAATTTGAACGTTCAATTTTTGAACGTTCAAATTATGAACGCTCCCCGATCCTTATCCCATAAGGCTTTCCACCAGGCGAGGCTCCGCGGCCAGCTTCTGGACAAGATCGAGGACCGCAGATGCGAAGGCGGCGGGCGCTATGTCCCCGTCAGCTGCGCGTCCGTTGCCGGTGAGGGCGAAGGTTGCAAGGGTCTTGCCGGCGGAATCGGAAAGGGTGAAGTCGAGGGAGATTTCGCCCTTCAAGAGGCACTTGGCGAAGCCCATGGTGACCTGGAAGTGGAGGCGGGTGAGAGTGCCGGAAAGGACGAGGCCCGCTCCGGGCGCGGCGGGCGGAGCGCCTGCGGCGGCGAGGGCCTCCGAGACGGCCCGGGCGAGGATCGCGGCCACCGGCTCATCCGCCACGTAGGAGCCCCGTGGAAGGCTTCCGGCCAGGTTTATCTTGTCCATGACGGCCCTGGGGTCCTTGCCCCGGCTGTCGCCGAAGGGGGCGACGCGCACGCCGAGGCGCGCGCCGGCAAGGGTTTTCGGAATGCGGCCCGTGTCGAGCCTGTGTGCTATGGTTATGGGATCGTCGGCCATTTTTTTCGCTCGTTTTTCGATGAGGTAAGGCGCGGTGAGGCCCGCGTGGGGGCCGCCGCCTGGGTCTTCTTCAACGGACCGATAAGAGCCGATGGGCGCTTTAAAATCAAGAGGGAAATGGCGTTTCGCCGTAAAAGGAGCCGTCGATGGATGTAATGGAAGCCATCCGAACCCGCAGGAGCGTCAGGATTTTCGATACCCGGCCCGTGCCGCAGGAGCTGGTGAAGCGGCTGCTGGCCGCGGCGATGGCCGCCCCGTCCGCCGGAAACGAGCAGCCCTGGCACTTCGTCACGGTCACGGAAAAGCGCCTCCTGGAGGAGGTGGCCCTCATCCTTCCCAACGCCCCCATGGCCAAGCGAGCGCCGCTGGGAATTTTGGTGTGCGCGGAGCTTTCCCTCGAAAAATACCCGGGCAACTGGGTCCTGGACTGCGCCGCGGCCGTCCAGAACCTCCTTCTGGCGGCCCACGGCCTGGGCCTGGGGGCGGTCTGGACCGGCGTCTATCCGCAGAAGGAGCGCATGGACGGCATCTCCCGGATCTTCGGGCTTCCCCCCGGGGTTTTGGCCCATACCTACGTGCCCGTGGGCTGGCCCGCCGGCCTGCCCCGGCCCGAGGACCGCTTCCGCGGGGACCGCGTCCACGAAAACCGCTGGTGACGCCGGGTTGCCTAAAATATATGACGCCAAGCAGCGATCAAAAATAGGGCATCCCGGCCCTGACCGCTCCACCTGGGAAGGGGAGGCGAAGGGAGGGGATACTCTTTCTTTGAACGCAACCTGGTATCAGGCCCCGCCAAGCTCGAAGCGGATGAGGTTGAAGCGGTGGCGGAACAGGGCGCAGCCGGTGTTGTGAAAGCGCCTGCCGCCGTAGCTGAAATCGTGGAAGGGCACGTGGGTGTGGCCCA
>JAKAGN010000074.1 GCA_021815525.1 Deltaproteobacteria bacterium | reverse complement strand
GCTTCAAGCTGTCGGGCTTTTTCGGCGGCGTCAAGGTGAAAAAGGTCCCGGTGGCGCGCCTTGTGGACGCGGACCCGGGCCTTGTCTCCTTCATGAACGTCAACACCCCGGAGGACCTTGACCGGGCCAACGAGCTGGCCGCCGCCACGGCGGGAAAGGAAAGCCCGTGACCGACTCCCCCGAAGGCCTCACGCACCTGGACCCTGAGGGACGGGCCCGCATGGTGGACGTCTCCAAAAAGCCTCCCACCGAAAGGCTGGCCGTGGCCGAGGGCTTCGTGGCCATGAACCCGGAGACCCTCTCGCTCGTCACCGAAAACCGCGCGGCCAAGGGAAACGTCCTGGAAACCGCCCGCATCGCGGCAATACTCGCCGCCAAGAAAACGGCGGACTTGATCCCCCTGTGCCACCCGCTGCCGCTCACCCACGTGGCGGTGGATTTTTTCCCGAAGCCCGGCCGCATCGTCATCCGCGCCTCGGCCCGCGTAACCGGACCCACCGGCGTGGAGATGGAGGCCCTCACGGCGGTGGCGGCCGCCGGCCTCACCATCTACGACATGGTGAAGGCGGTGGATAAAACCCTCGTGATCGGCGGAATCCGGCTCCTGGAAAAATCCGGCGGCAAAAGCGGCCGCTTCACGGCCCCCGACCCGCCGCTGGCGTGACGGAAGCGGGGAGGATTCGCGGGACGGATCGCGGCGTTGGAGGGCACGCATCTTTCCGGCCAAAGACTTAAAGCGTGGGAAACGCACCCTACATGGCCTGCGGACAAAGATTTTTGACGCCCCCCCTTAAAAAATGAGGTTGACAAAGCGGCCGATACGAAGCTAAGGGAAAGGGTTTCCAAGCGGGCAAAAGTTTGCGCCGCATTTCGTTTTCAAGGGGAGGACAGCATGTACGCGGTCATCGCGACTGGCGGAAAACAATACCGGGTCACCGAGGGGCAGACGCTCCGGGTGGAGAAACTGCCCGGTGACAAGGGGAACCCCGTATCCTTTGACAAGGTGCTCCTGGTTTCGGACGGCGAAAACCTCACCATCGGCCGGCCCTACGTGGAAAACGCCCTGGTCACCGGCGGAATCGTGGAGCAGGACAAGGCCAAGAAGGTCCTGGTCTTCAAGTTTAAAAGGCGCAAGCGCTACCGCAGGCTTCGCGGCCACCGGCAGCCCTTCACCTCCGTCCGGATCGAGAAGATCGTCTCGGGCGCGGCTCCCGCGGCGGCCCCGGAAGCGCCCCAGGCCGAGGCGTAAAAGCCGGAGAGCCCAAACCGGAAAATGATGAACAGTCCCTTTGCAGGGCTGATTTTTCAGGGCGGCGTAAAACGATGAAGTGCAAGGAGTGCAAGAAGCGGGCAAGGAAGCGTACTTTTCGTACGTGACCGCCGCCCGCTTCGCGGCACGACGCCGCAATTCGCGTTTTACGGCGGCCTGACGAGGAGTGGGATCATGGCACACAAGAAGGCGGGCTCCGGCTCGCGCAACGGTCGGGATTCCCAGGGCCAGCGCCGGGGAATCAAGCACTACGGCGGCGAGAAGGTGCGCGCCGGCAACATCCTGGTCCGCCAGGTGGGGACCAAGATCCACCCCGGCATCAACGTGGGTCTCGGCAAGGACTACACCCTCTTCGCCCTGGTGGACGGGCGCGTGACCTACGAGCGCTACGACCGCACGAGAAAGCGCGTTAGCGTTTATCCCGAGGCGCCGGCGGCCGAGACAGAGTAGCCTTTTCGAAGCGCCGCGGAAACGGGATTTCCCGCACCCGCGGCGCCGTTTCGCTTCGGGACGGGGGGGCGGCGCGTCCTTCGCCCCGCCCTCGCCGTTTCGCCTTCCATTTTTCCGCGAGGCAGACTTTTCCCGGTGCGATTTATTGACGAGGCGAAGCTTTTCGTCCGGGCCGGTGACGGCGGGAGCGGATGCGTAAGCTTCCGGCGGGAAAAGTTCGTTCCAAGGGGCGGCCCCGACGGCGGCGACGCCGGAAAGGGCGGCGACGTGGTCCTGACCGTCACGAGCCGCCGCACCCTCGCCCATTTCCGCGGCAAAACCCGTTTCGAGGCCGAACGCGGCGGGAACGGCGCCGGCAACCAGCGATCCGGGAAAAACGGCGCGGACCTCGCCATCGAGGTGCCGCCCGGCACCCTCGTCAAGGACGCCGACACGGGCGAGCTTATCGCCGATCTCGTGACGCCCGGGCTCTCCTTCGTGGTGGCCAGGGGCGGACGCGGCGGCAAGGGCAACAAGCACTTCGCCACCGCAACCCACCGCACTCCCCGCTTCGCCCAGCCGGGTGAGCCGGGCGAGGAAAAAAACCTCCTCCTGGAGCTGAAGCTTCTTGCCGACGTGGGCCTCATCGGCCTTCCCAACGCGGGAAAATCAAGCCTCATCGCGGCCATTTCCGCGGCCAAACCCGCCATCGCGGCCTATCCCTTCACAACCCTCGTCCCCAACCTGGGGGTCGTGGAAAGCCCCTACGGCGAGCCCTTCGTTGCTGCCGACATCCCCGGCTTGATCGAGGGCGCGCACACTGGCCAGGGCCTGGGGGACCGCTTCCTCCGCCACATCGAGCGCACCCGCCTCCTCGTCCACGTCATCGACGCCGCCGCCATTCCCGAAAACGACCCCTTGGCCCCCTACCGGGTTGTCAGGAACGAGCTTTTGGCCTACAATCCGGCCCTCTCGGAAAAGCCCGAGATCGTGGTCCTGAACAAGAGCGACATCCCCGAGGCCGAGGCCGGCTACCGGGCCTTCGTGAACCAGTTCGGCCGCGAGACCGTCTTCCTCTCGGCCCTGGGGCGCGCCGGCACCCACGATTTCATGCTCCTTCTTTCCAGGCGCATAGCAGCCATGGACCGTGAGGACAAAAAGAGCCGCGAGAACGAGCCCACGGAGGAGTGATTTTGCCTCCGGCGGCCGGGGAGGCTACGCCCCCCCCGGACCCCCGATAATGGCTCCGCGTTGCGCAGCAACGCTCCGCAGGTGTCATGAGGGCTTCGCATTCGACCGGTCAACACTCGCGGCGCGGAAGAGGGGCAATCTACATAGAACCTATCTCCATAATCTGCGACGAGGCTTGCGAAGCAAGCCTCACCGCCATATCGGGGGTCCGGGGGCGGGCCGTTTTCATGCTTTGGCCCCCGGCCGCCGGAGGCATTCTTTTTTGATGGAAGAAACCAAGCGCAAATCTGACGGCCGCGAGGCCCTCGCGTCGGCCCGCCGGGTGGTGGTGAAGGTGGGAAGCGCGGTCCTCACCGCCGAGGACGGCCTCGACCTTGGGGCCATCGCTGGCCTTTCAAGGGAGATTTCGGCGCTCGTGGACGCGGGCCGCCAGATCATCCTGGTCTCCTCCGGGGCCGTGGCGGCAGGAATGCGCCGCATGGGTCTTTCACAAAAGCCCTCCGCCATGCGGGAGAAGCAGGCCGTGGCCGCCGTGGGCCAGGGCGCCCTCATCCGCAAGTACGAGAAGGCCTTCGAGGAGCACGGCAAAAAGGTGGCCCAGGTGCTGCTTTCCGGGGACGACCTGGCGCGGCGCGTCTCCTACTTGAACGCCCGGAACACCTTGACCACGCTCCTTTCCTGGGGGGTTGTCCCCATCATCAACGAGAACGACACCGTGGCCACCGAGGAGCTCAAGTTCGGCGACAACGACAACCTATCCGCCATGATCGCCCACCTGATGGACGCCCGGGCCCTGGTGATTTTGACCGACATCGAGGGCCTCTACACGGCCGACCCCAGGACCTTCCCCGGCGCGCGCCTGGTGTGCGAGGTGGCCTGCGGGGAGATCGCGGCCCGGGCGAAGGAGGCGGGCGGCTCGGGAAGCGCCGTGGGCACCGGCGGCATGGCATCCAAGCTGGCTGCGGCCAGAAAGGCGGGGCGGGCCGGCATCCCGGTGGTGGTGGCGAGCGGCAAGCGCAAAGGCGTCCTGACCGACGTGCTGTCGGGCGGGGCCTCCGGCACCTTCTTTTCGCCAGCCCCCACCCGCATGGACCGCCGCAAATGCTGGCTGGCCTACGCGGCGCGGCCCAAGGGCGTCATCGTGGTGGACGCGGGAGCCGCGAAAGCGCTGGTTTCGGGCGGCAAGAGCCTTTTGCCGGTGGGCGTGAAGGATGTGGAAGGCGATTTCCGGGAGGGCGCGCCGGTCACCCTGAAAAACGCGGAAGGCTTGGACATCGCCGTAGGGCTTTCCAGCTTCTCATCGGCGGAGCTTCGCCTCATAATGGGAAAGCCCTCGTCCATGATCGTCGAGATTTTAGGCGAAGGCCGCCACGACGAGGTGGTGCACCGGGACAACCTCGTTTTGACCGACAGCGAAAAGGGCTGAAATCCATGCTTGATACCATCGAAAAAATGGCCCGGGCCGCGCGGGAGGCTTCCCGGCGCATGGCCGCCGCCTCCGGCGTGCAAAAGAACGCGGTCCTTGCGGCGCTTTCCCAGAAACTTTCCGAGAAAAAGGCGCTCATCCAGGCCGAAAACGCCAAGGACGTGGCCGCGGCGCGGGAGCGGGGGCTATCGGCCGCCATGGTGGACCGCCTGACGATCTCCGACAAGGTGATCGCCTCCATGATCCAGGGGCTATCGGAAGTGGCGGCGCTGCCGGATCCCATAGGCTCCCTCACCGAAACCGCCGTACGCCCGAACGGCCTATCCGTGGCGCGGATGCGGATACCCCTAGGGGTCGTGGCCATGATATACGAGTCGCGCCCCAACGTAACGGTGGACGCGGCTGGTCTTTGCCTCAAGGCCGGAAACGCAGTGATACTGCGCGGCGGGAGCGAGGCCATCCTCTCCAACCGCGTGCTGGGCGGCCTCATCCGGGAGGCCTTGGCGGAAAACGGCCTGCCGGAGGACGCGGTGCAGGTGGTGCCGGTTACGGACAGGGAGGCGGTGAAGATTCTTCTGGCCCAGGAGGAGCTTATCGACCTCGTGATCCCCCGGGGCGGCGAAGGCCTCATACGGTTTGTGGTGCAGCACTCGCGGATACCGGTTTTGAAGCACTACAAGGGCGTGTGCCACGTTTACGTGGACGAAGGCGCCGACCTCGGGATGGCCGTGACCATCATCATGAACGCCAAGGTCCAGCGGCCCGGGGTGTGCAACGCGGCCGAGACGCTTTTGGTGCACGCGGCCGAGGCGGAACGCTTTCTGCCGCTTGCGGGGAAAAGCCTTGCGGACGCCGGGGTGGAGCTTCGCGGCTGCCCGAAAACCTGCGCCATTCTGCCCTACGCCAAGCCCGCGGCCGAGACCGACTTCGGCTTCGAGTTCCTGGACCTGATTTTAGCCGTCAAGGTGGTGGAGGGCATGGACGAGGCCCTTTCCCACATCGCCCGCCACGGCTCCCAGCACAGCGAGGCCATCGTGACGCAAGATTACGAGCGGGCGCGGCGCTTCCTCAGGGAGGCGGACGCCTCAATGGTGGCGGTGAACGCCTCCACCCGCTTCAACGACGGCGGCCAGCTGGGCCTTGGAGCCGAGATCGGAATTTCAACGTCCAAGCTCCACGCCTTCGGGCCCATGGGGGTGGACGAACTTACGGCGAAGAAGTTCGTGGTCATGGGCGATGGGCAGGTGAGGTCCTGAAAGGCCGTCCACAAACGCGATCCGCAGTGTTGCGCTTCGTCTCACGCTCGGTCGCGTACGAACAGTACGCTCCCATCGCGTTCGACTTGCGCGCCTTGCGGCTCATCGCTTGTGATCGGCCTCCACGAGGCACAGATCGTAGGTCGGGCCAAGCGAAACGAGGCCCAACATACGGAGTATTTTGCAATTATCTCTTCTACGATCAATGACGTGGGGGATATGACATGAGCACCCATGACCTGGATTCGGCCATCGAGCGGCTGTGCGGCGCTTTGCAGGACGCGGCGGATGGGGGCCGGGGCATCGACGCCGCCGAGACATAGCGGCGATTCTCGGGGACGGTGAGGCCTGCGGCGATCCATTCAACTGCCATCCAGGCGGCCGGCCGGGCGCCTGCCGAGAGCTGGCCTTCTTCGTGAGCCTTTCCTCCCGGAAATACACGGCCGGAAGGGGTCATATCGGCTTCCGGACCATGCTGGAGCGCTTCGTCCAGCACATGCAGGGCCGCTGCCCCGACGTCACGAGGGCGGCCGTCCTGGTGTCCGATTCCTGGGACTCGGCGGTGTTCGACGAGTGGCGGGCCAACGTAGAGCAGGTGAAACGGCGCGCCCACGTACGGGGCTACATCGTTTCCGCTGGAAAAAGCACGCGGATGAACCTGTAACGCGGGCATGGGCGCCGAAATAGCGCCTTGACAGGCCGTCAACGCGGGAAGGGGTAGTGGAACAAAAACGTCTCGGCATATTCGGTGGCACCTTCGACCCCATCCACCTTGGGCACCTGCGGGCGGCCCTGGAGGTGAAGGAGGCCTTCGGGCTGGAAAAGGTCTTCTTCGTGCCGAGCTTTCGGGCGCCCCACAAGAAGACGGGCGGGGTGGCGGAAAGCGCCCACCGGCTCGCAATGACCGAGCTGGCCGTAAAGGGCGCGCCGGGTTTTCTCGCCTGCGACTTCGAGGTGGCCCGTCCGGTGCCCTCCTACACCATCGAGACCCTCACCCATTTCAGCCGCGCCTACCCGGATTGGGAGCGCTTCTTTCTGGTGGGCCTGGACGCGTTTCTGGAAATCTCCACCTGGCGGCGTTACGAGGAGCTCTTTTCGCTGGCCCGCTTCGTGGTGATGTCGCGTCCCTGGCCCGGCGACCCGGGCCGGAACGAGATGGAGGCCTACGCGGAGAAGGTCCTTGCGCCGGCCCTCGAAAAAGCCGGGCGGCCGGGCATGAAGATGGAATTTTTCGGCGTGACGCCCATGGGCATCTCCTCGTCCTTCATCCGCAAGGCCGTGGGCGCGGGCCGAAGCATCGGCTTCCTGGTCCCAAGGGCCGTGGAAGATTACATCCGCACAAGGGAGCTTTACAGGTGAGACGAAAAAAGACGGCCGCAAACGGGCCGCCGCCCGCGGGAAGCGCCGACATCGCCCTTTTTCTGGAGGCCCTGGGGCAGAAAAAGGCCGAAAACGTGGTGGCCCTGGACCTTCGGGGCATTTCGAGCGTTGCGGATTACTTCGTGCTGGCCAGTTGCCGCTCCACCCGGCAGGCGGAGGCCGTGGCCGAGGCCGCCGGCGACTTCCTGGCGGGCCGGGGCATAAAGCCGCTGGGCGTGGAGGGCCTCCCGGAGGCATCGTGGGTGCTCCTGGATTACGAGGACGTGGTGATCCACGTATTCCACGAGCCCGCCCGGGGTCACTATGACCTCGAGGGCCTGTGGGCGGACGCCCCCCGCATCCGTCCGGAGGCGGCCGCAAAGGCTGAGGAGCCCGCCGCGCCCAAGGGCGAGGTCCCGGAGGCGGCCCCATGAGCGGCCCCGAAACCCTTACGGACCTCGTGACCGGCCTCGCCGTGCCGGACGTGGGGGCCGAGCGCAGGCGCCAGGACGTGGAGCGCTTTCTCCTCGAAAAAAAGGGCTGGGACCGGGCGGAAATCCGCGTGGATTTCCCGGTTAATTTCGAGCTTCCGGGCATGGGCGCCTTTCACTCGGCGGTGGACCTCGCGCTTTTCTTGGAGGGCGCGCCCTTTCTGGCCGTCAAGGTGGCGGCCGGCTCCATCGACTCCTGGGAGCGCATGGCGCTCGCGGCGGCCCGCATCATGGCGGCGGTCCCCGCGCCCCTGGCGGCGGTCTGCGACGGCCGCCAGGCGCTGATCCTGGACGCGGCCACGGGCAGGCGCTTCGGCCGCGGCATGGAAATGATCCCCCACCGCGACGAGGCCCCGGCGCTCCTGGCAGGCCGCGCCCCGTCCGAGCCCCTTCCGCCCGAGCGCATCAAGCTGGAGCGCATCATCTTCCGCTCCTACGATGCGGACCTCGTGAACCGCGCCCGGAAATAGCGCAAGTCTCCAAAGGCGTGCGGCCGGACCGGGAGTACCCCGGCCCGGCCGTATGAAGCGGAAAAGGAGAAGCGGATTTGGGAGGGAAAGCCGGCCCCAGGTAAGACGGGGGCTCGACACTGAAACCTTCGACCGCCAAGCTCCGAGGCGAACGGCAAGGACCGCCAGGACTTCCCGCGTATTCCGGCCCTTGCCGCTCCGCCTGACGCCGTGACCGGCGGTAGCCGCCCGCCGGGTCTTGAAGGCCCGACGGACTTTCCAGCAAAGTAAGCGCCCGCTTGCGGCAGGCGGTTTCCTCCATCCCGAAAGGCCGGGCGGGCGGGAGCCCTTGCCCAGAGGGCCCCGCCCTTTTTGGCCTCGGTCCCGGCCTCCTCCGCGTCCTCCTTGCACGAGCGCCCGCGTAACCTTGCCCGGCGCTTCCACGCCGAAGAACCGGGCTTGCTGCGCCCGCGCCGCCACTGTGCGAAGGCGGCCGGGATTTGATCATATGTAAAAGCAAGACCCGTGCCATGCCCCTCCCCCAAAAAAGCCGCCCCCTGAAAAGCCCGGCCTGCGGGCGTTCCGCCAAGGTACACGCAGAGGGCCGGATGTATCGCCACCTTGAGATAGGAATTTTTTATTGCGGGACGACAATGGGCCGGGTGCTCCCCATGAGGTACAAAAGCCGCGTGGGGGAAGGGGCCGCGGGATAGCGGGAGGAAGCAGGGATTCTTTTGGAGCCGGAGCGGGCCTTTTTTGGGGGCCCATAAATTATGGTAAAACCATTGTGCATTATTGGGAAAGAATATTGATAGCCGAGCAGCTATTGAACTTTTCAATGGTACCCGGCAAAATAACAGTGAGCTTTGCAAAAGACCAACGTAACCGGACGGTTAAAGCCTTTTGACAAGGAAGCGAAGGCTGCGCGAAGCTTTTACGCGGGCTGACAGGCCCTCACTCGGAACCGGTCCGGGCCGTCAGGCGGTACTTGCGAAGAAGCTCGTAGAGGCGTGGAATGGAGAGCCCGGAAAGCGCCGAAGCCTTTTTGACCTCCCCCCCGGAGCGGGCCAGGATGTCGGCGAGATAGCTGCGCTCGGCGTTTTCCACCGCGATGCGCCGGAAGTCCTGCCACTTCAATGGCTCTTCGGCACCGGGTCCGCCTTCGGGCTCCTTGTCGCGGACCGGGTGGACAACGCGGAGCGAGCGGCCTGGACAGGGTTCGGGCCGGTCCTCGGGCTTAAGGCGGGCGAAGGCCGAGCGGGCCGCGGCCACCCGGATGGCGGCCGGCAAGTGCCGGTCGAAGAAGATGGGTTCGTCCCTGGCCTCGGCGAAAACGCTTTCCAGGGCGTGGTTAAGCTCCCGTATGTTGCCGGGCCAGGAGTAGGCCTCAAGGGTCTTGATGAACATCGGGGAAAGCGTTTTGGCTTCGAGCCTGGCGGCCCGGGAGAGCCTTTCCACGTGGGCCTCGGCCAGAAGCTTTATATCGTCAACCCGGTCCCGGAGGGCCGGCAGATGGATGGTGACCGCGCGGAGCCGGAACAGGAGGTCCTCCCGGAAGCGCCCCTCGTCCACCATCCGGGAAAGGTCCTTGTTGGTGGAGATCGG
>JAKAGN010000073.1 GCA_021815525.1 Deltaproteobacteria bacterium | reverse complement strand
AAAACACTTTAAATATTAAGGTGTTATATATTTTAAAAGTTTATGGCCAAAAATTTTCCATCCGCAATGCCAATGACTGCCATCAAAAAATATTTTTGATAGCTTGTTCATAAAAACATGGGTAGAGGCTTTTCCTGCTTCCATGCCGTTGATGGCGGCCTTGATTTAGAGACGGAAGAATATGCTGTCTATGAAGCACCCCCCGCTTCCGCCGATTCCCTTTGCGCCGGAGGCCGGGACCGTTACGGAGGCCGGGTAGACCGGGCCGCCCGGATCCACGATGACGCCGTTGGTCGTTCCGTCGGTGTCACCGTAACCCGGCACGCCGTCCGAAAGGGTGAGGGTCACGCTTTTGCCGTCCGCGCCGAAGACCGCGTGGCCGTACTCGCTCCAGCCTTCGGAGGGGTCGTACATGTACCACTTCGAGCCGGCCGGGGCCGGGGCCGAGAGGCGGATCACCACCGTCACGAAGGCCGCCGGGTCCGCGGGGCGCAGGCGGAAGCCCAAGACCCCCGAGCCCATGTTCCCGGGAAGGGGCGAAAGGCCTGCGGGATCCAGGCTTTGCACCGCCTCGATGGATGCCGCGTTGCCGCCGGGCGCAAGCCCCAGGACCAGCGGCGCGCCCTGGGAGGAGACGCCCGTGACCGAGGTGACGCCGGGGTCGGCAAGGCCGTCGCCGTCCCAGTCGTAGGCGGTTTCCTGGACGTCCGGCACGCCGTTGTGGTTTGCGTCCAAGGCGTCCGCGGCCGTCACGAAGGCCGCCGGATCGGAGAAATCGGAGGCGTGGGCCGCGCCGTCGTAATGCCTTACCCTCCAATAATACCCCTGGCCCGGCGAAAGCACAAGCCCCGGCACGGGAAAGGCCGTGAGGGCGGCGCCGCTGCTGCGGTCGAGAACGAGGGTTGAAAAATCGGCCGCCGTGGAAACCTGCCAGGTGGAAAGGAGATGAATGTCTCCGGGGTCGGGGTCCGAGAAGGCCGACGAGGTGAGGACCGGCGACAGCGCTACGTTTGTCGCGCCGTCCGCCGGAAAAAGGGCCGCGGGCTTGGCGGGAGGATTGGCCGCGGCCGCTCCGTCGGCCTGGTAGCGCACGCCTATGGCGTCGAGATCGAAGCCCGCCGAGCCCGAGGACGGGTAGGGATCGTAGATTACCGCGCCGGTGGAGTCCCGGGCGCTGCCGTCGCCCAGCACGTCCACGATCCGCACGTAGCGGATGGAGGAAAGGTTCACCACGCCCGCCAGGACCTCCGGGAAAAGGGCGAGGTCCGAAAGGTCGAAGGGGGCGCCGTAGCCCTGGCGGTACTTGCCGGCGAGGCCATCGATGTCGGTGGGGTCCACCTGACCGTAGCTTCCCACCGGGCCGGGCGTGAGGGAGCGGTTGGGGAAGCGGATGAAGTTGACGCCGTCGGAGCTTACCTCGACGTACCCAAGCTCCAGGAACGTGTCGGAAAAGGAGTTCTCGAACACCGCGAGGTCCCAGCCCGGGCCGTTCTTTATGGCGGGCGAGAACGAAAGCGTTATGCTGCCGCCGTCTCCCAGCGAAACAACGTCGTATGAGGTGCCCGAGGCCGGGCCCAGGGCCTTGTCGGGCGTTCTCCACTGCTTGTCCACGTTGGCCCCGTAGGTCACCGAGGCCACCCCGGTGGCCCAGCCCACGAAATCGGGGCTGTTCATGGAAACGGCCGTCGTTCCCGGCTGGCCCGCCGCGGGCGCAAAGCTCCCGGCCCGTCCTGCCGGCACCGCCGCCAAAAGGCACGCGGCAACCATAAGGATTATCCTCTTTTTTCTCATGAACTTATCCTCTTCGGCGGCCGCTCCAGCCGCCGCGCTAAAGCCCCGCCCGGCCGGGCCGGTTAGAAATCCCATTCGCCGCCTATGGAGTAGCTCCGCGTGGGCATGGGGTAGCAGCCCCCGGAGTAGGCCACGGTGGAGTAAAGCTCGTCCGTCAGGTTTTCCACGCCCAGGTAGAAGCGCAGGGGTCCTTTCCGGTAGCTCAGCTTGGCGTCCGCCACGGTGTAGGCGGGAAGCGCGGGGTAGCGGTCGTTGCCGGGATCGTTGCCGTCGGGCCGTTCGCCCACGTAGGTTACGGAGGCGGCAAGGGTGAGGGGCTCCATAACCCGCCACTCGAAACCGAGAGAGGCCTTGTTGTCGGCCACCAGGGGCACGCGGGTGTCCCTGCCCTCGAAGCGGGCGGTGAGGTAAGTGTAGTTGGCCCAGAGGGAGAGGTTTTCGAGGGGAAAGAGCCTGATCTCGGCCTCCACGCCCCGGCGGACCGTGGTGTCCTCGTAGTTGCGGTTCACGCGTTCGAGGGTCAGCGGGTCCTCGCCGTAGTATATCTCGTCGTCTATGCGGGTGTCGAAAAGCGTGAGGGAAACTTCGGCCGTCTCCCCCATCCTGCGGCGCGCGCCAAGCTCCCAGTGCCGGCCGTGCTGGGGCGAGAGGTTCGAGTCGGAGGCCGCGAACTCGTCCACGTTCGGTACGCGGAAGCTCGTGGAGAAGCTTGCGAAAAGGGAGGTGGCCGCATCCGGGTGGAACGTGAGGCCCGCCTCCCGGGCGTCCAGGCTCCAGTCCTTTTCGACGATGCCGCCGTTTTGCCAGGCGCGCTCCGTTCCGTAGAGGAGGTTTTGGTCGGTGCGGAAGCGGCCGGAGTAGTCGTGCCGGCGGTACCCGAGATCCAGCGTGAGCTTGGGGGTTACGGAGAAGCGGGCGAGGCCCCAGACCCACCAAGCCTCGGTGTCGCTGTTTTGGCGGAGGTTCCGGGAAAGCTCGGTGCGGACGTAGTCCACCGAAAGGGTCCCGGCCCCGGCCTGGACGCGGAGCCGGTCGCCCCAGGGGATGGCCGGGCCGCTCCGCCAGGTCATCTCCGCGGTGCGGTCGGCCTCGTTTATTTCGTCGGTCTGATCCGCCCGGGGTATCAGGGGCGAGTAGCCCAGAACGTAGGAGACGTCCCGGAAGCGCCAGGAGCGCGAAAGCTCGAGCCTCCCCCAGCCGGAAAGGTCGAAGCCGAGCGCGGCCGCGCCGTGCTTTTCCTCCGAGTCGCCGCCGTCGCTGGGAAAATGCGAGAGGGTGCGGGTGGAGCGGTTTTCCGATTCCTCCAGCGACACCGGGCCCGGAAGTCCGTATGAGTCCTGGTGAAAGGCCCCGGAGAGGCTGATGTCCAGTATATCCGGGGCCTTGTAGCCAAGCCTCAAGCGCGCGTCGTTCTTGCGGAAAAAGGAGTTGTCGCGAAAGCCGTCGGAGTCGTGGGCCCCGGCGTAGGCGGCGTAGGAGAGGCTTTTGACGCTGCCGTCCGAGGAGGCCCAGGCGTCCGCGGAGTCGAAGCTTCCGTACGAGGCGCCAATGCTTGCCTTGGGCGGGCCTGCGCCGTGCTCGGTCAAAATGTTCACCACCCCGCCCACCGCGCCGTCGCCGTAGAGCACCGAGGCCCCGCCCCGCACCACCTCCACGCGATCCACGGCGCTTGCGGGAACCGCCGAGAGGTCCGGCCCGGAGAGGTCCGCGGCGTTCAGGCGCAGCCCGTCCACCAGGATCACCACGTTGGACCCGGCGCTGTCCCCCATGCCCCGAAGGTCCACCACCGCGTTCTTGTCGGTGCCGAAAAGGCTCCGCACGGCGGTCCCGGACTCCCGGCCCACCAGGTCCGCCACGTTCCCGCCGGGGGAGGCGGCGATGTCGGCCGCGGTCACCACCGTGACGTTCCGGGGGACCTCCGAGACCGCCTCCGGCGCGCGGTCGGCGGAGATTACGATCTCGTCCAGCTCGTAGCGGGGGGCGGCCTTGTCCTCCCCGCCGGCGAAAACCGGGCCGGCGAGGAGGAGAAGGGAGGCCAGCGCGAGGGGGGAGAGCCGCTTCACGAGGCCCTGCGCCGGGCGAAAAGGAGGCAGGCGGCCCCGAGAAGCACCAGCAGCGCCAAGCCCGAAGGTCCGCCGGAAGCGGCCCCAAGGCTTCCGATGAAGCAGCCGCCGGAGCTGTCCAGGGCTTTCACGGCGGCCGCCACCGCCGCGGGCGGAATGCCGACCCGGTAGAGGCTCACCTTGCCGCTTGCGCCGTCCATTACGCTCACCCAGTGGTAGTAGCCGTCGTAGACGATGCCCTGGGCGCCTAAGGGCATGACCGCCACGGGGTCCACGTTGTTGCCGGTCACCTTGTAGACGGTCTTGCCGTCGCCGCTTGTCGCGTAAATTTCGAGGTTCCGGCCGTAGGCCGCCCCGGCGAGGCCGCCGGTGAAGGTGAGGACGTTGGGCTCTACAAGGCCAGTGGCCGTGTCCACCAGGTGGAAGTAGCCGTTTCCGGCCCACACGGACTCGCCGTAGAGCAGGGTTCCGGCGCTGGCGAAGATGATGGGCCCGCTTCCGCCTCCGTGGGGGGCCGCGAAGCTCGCCTTGAGCGTCACGCCCGAAAAGTCCGCCGCCACCTGGTAAAGGTACATGGTGTTGGCGCCGAGATCCGAGGATGCCATCCAGATGGTCTCGTCCCAGGGGTTCTGGCAGATGGCGTAGATGCTGCCCTGGCAGCCGGTGGCCAGGGTCTCGTAGGCCGCGGGCGTGGCGCCGGCCAGGTTCAAGCGGTAGATGGTGGTGGTGGGGAAGGTGTTGGCGTGGAAGTAAAGCCAGCCGCTCTTGGTCACCATGAAGCCGGCCACCGCGCTCCAGGGATCCGAAAGCGCGCTGGTGTCGCAAATCAGGGCATTCGCGCCGGAGGTCTTCTCGTAGGCGTGGATCTTGCGGTCGACGCCGGCGTAGATGATGACGTCGTTGTAGAATGCGATGGAGGCGTTCCACGTGTAGGGCGCGGGGTTGGCGGCCGCGGCCAGGGTTATGGGCCGGGTGTCGTCGAGGGGGACCAAGGAGCTGAAGGAGGTGAGCCCCGCCGCGTTCTGCTCCGCCACGAACAGGCCGCTCGCCGAAAGGCACACGCCCTGGGCCGAGGAGCCGAAGGTGGGGATCGCGGCCACGGCGGTCATGCTGGTCCCGGCTATCTCGTAAATGGTCTTGCCGTTGCCGGTGGCGGCGTAAATCCTCCCGATACCGCCCGGAACCGCGGAGACGAGGCCGCCCGTGAAGGTGAGGTAGTCCGCCGTGACGATGGCGCCGGTTCCCGCGTCCACCAGGTGGAAGTAGCCGTTGCCGTCCCAAACGGACTCTCCGTAAAGGACCTGACCGGCGGTGGTGAAGACCAAAGGCCCGCTCCCGCCGCCGTGGGGGGCGTCGAAGCCCGCGCCCACCGCGGCCGCGCCGTTGAAGGCCGGGCTTATCTGGTAGAGGTACATCTTGTGGGTGGTGAAGTCCGAGGACGCGAACCACACGACGCCGGTCCAGGGGTTGCGGGCGAAGGCGTAGATGCTGCCCTGGCATCCCGTGGCCAGGGTCTCGAAGGCGGTGGGCCACGCAAGGCCCAGGTTCAGCCGGTAGATGGTGGTGGTGGGGAAGGTGTTGGCGTGGAAGTAGAGCCAGCCATCCGGCGTCACCAGGAAGCCCGCCACGGCGGTGAATGGATCGGAAAGCGCGCTGGTGTCGCAGACAAGGCTCGTCGCGCCCGTCGTTGCGTTATAGGCGTGGATCTTCTTGTCGGCTCCGGCGTAGATGATGAAGCTTCCGTAGGAGGCGACGGAGCTTACCCAGGTGTAGGGCGCAGGGTCGGCGGCGGCGAGGCTTGCGACCGAGTAGCCGGAGCCGGGCGTTACCTCGGCCCGGGCCGCCGGGGCGGATAGAAGCGCGAGAAAAAGGACGGCGATGGCCGGAAAAAGAATGCGGCGTCGAACGTCAATCATGGGTTCCTCCATTTTTGAAGAGTATGCGCAGAAAGACAGGGCCGCCCGCCACCGCAGTCACGATTCCCACGGGCATCTCCGTGGGGGCCACGACGGTGCGGGCGATCAGGTCGCAAAAAATCAAGAAGGCTCCGCCCGCGAAAAACGAGGCGGGCAGGACCAGGCGCTGGTCCACGCCGGAGAGGCGCCGGACCACGTGGGGCACGATAAGGCCGACGAACCCGATGGGCCCGGCCACCGAGACCACGGCCGCGGCCGCAAGCCCCGTGCCCAGGAACACCATGCGCCGCACCGAGACCACGTCCACGCCGTGCCCGAAGGCCAGGGCCTCGCCGAAGGCCAGCTGATTAAGGCTCCTCGACTGCAGCAAAAGGAGCGCGACGCCCGGCAGGAGCAGCAAAAGGACCGGCAGAAGGTCCCCGAAGCCCACCACGTCGAGGCCCCCCATCATCCAGCGGTCCATGGCCACCAGCACCTGGGGGCTCACCAGGTAGCGCACCAGAAGTATGGCCGCGCCGCACAAAAAATTGATGGTGACCCCGGCCAGAAGCACCGTGCTCATGGAAAGGGCCGCCCGCCGGGAGAGGAGCCGCAGGATCAGGCCCGTCACTGCAAGGGACCCGGCGAGGCTGAAAAAGCCCACGGTGGTGAAGGGGCCCATCCGCCACAGAAGGCCCGGAATGGACATGGCGCAGGCCGCGCCCAGGGCCCCGGCCCCGGCGATTCCCAGCACGAAGGGCTCGGCCAGGGGATTTTTCAGGACCACCTGGAGGCTCGCGCCGGAAAGCGACAGCGCGCCGCCCGCCACGAAGGCCAGGATCACCCGTGGAAGCCTGAAGCGGAAAAATATCTCCGCGTCCATGTTGTCCAGAGCGGAAAAGCCTGAAAGGACGCGGGGAAGCGAGACCGTCTCGCTTCCGAAGAGGGGGGCCAGCAAAACCGCGGCCGCCGCGGCCGCGGCGTAGATGGAAAGGTGCGCTAGGTAGGCGCGCGGCGAGAGCATGGCCCGGCTCATGGCGCTCCCCCCGGAAGCCCTGCCGGAAGGATCACCGGCGTCCCGAGGGTGGGGTGACGGGTGACGGAAAGAAGCGGCCCGTAGACCCGCCCCACGAACTCCGGCGAAAGGACGTCGCCGGGCGCGCCCAGGGCCTCCAGGCGGCCGGCCGCCATCACCGCCACCTTGTGGGTGAAGGCCGCGGCGAAGTTCAGATCGTGGGTCACCACCGCGACCGTCATTCCCCTTTCCGCGAGCCTTTGGAGAAGGCCGAAGAGCCGCACCTGGTGGTGGAGATCCAGCGCCGCGCCCGGCTCGTCCAGAAGGAGCACCGAGGGCTCCTGGGCCAAAACCGAGGCCAGGAGCGCCCTCTTTCGCTCGCCTCCCGAAAGGGTCGAGACCGGGCGCTTCCGAAAGGCCAGGAGGTCCGTTTCCGAGAGGGCATCGTCCACCACCCGCCGGTCCTCGCGGGTCAAAAACCCGGCGCCCCTGCCGTGGGCGAAGCGGCCCAGGGCCACGGTCTCCTCCACCGAAAAATCGAGGTAGGTGACGCATTTTTGGGGCAGATACCCCAGGATGCGCGCGCGCCTGCGGGAGTCCAGGCGGTGGAGGTCGGCCCCGTCCAGAAGCACCCGGCCCGAGGCCGGCTTCTCGATCCCGGCCGCCAGCTTCAAAAGCGTGGTCTTGCCGCTGCCGTTGGGGCCGATTATCCCCAGCACCCGCCCGGGCTCGGGGGAGAGGGTCACCGGCTGAAGCCTCCAGCCCGTGTGCGGGTAGGCGAAGGAAACCGCCTCGATCGCTAACCTCGCTGAATTCATGGCAATTTCACCTCAGGGTGGAGGGTCCGGGCAAGCACCCGGGCCGCCTGCCCCACGCGCGGGCCGGGAAGCATCAAAAACTCGTCGGTCAGGATAAGCACCCGATGGTTTCGCACCGCCGGCAGCGCCCCCATCTCGTCCCAGTCGGCGATGATCCGCGCCCTCCGGCTGGCCGAAAGGTTTTCGCCGGGCCTAAGCTCCAGGATCACCTCCGGCGCGCGCGTGAGAAGGCTCTCCTTGCCCGCCTCGGGGTAGGGAAGCGTTAGGTCCGCGAATATGTTTTCGCCCCCCGCAAGCGTCAGAAGCTCGCTCACGAAGCTTTTGCCGCCAGCGGTATTTATGGAGTTGAGCCCGTCCGGCGAGCGGCCCACGCACAAGAAGACCCGGGTGCGCGGCAGGCCCGCAACCGCCGCCCGCACCGCGTCGAGGTCCCTTTGAATGCCGTCCCACAGGGCCTTCGCCGCGGCCGCCTTTCCCGTGATCCGGCCGATCTCGAATATCCCGTCCCGGATTCCCGCGAGGCTGTCCATCTGGACGTGGATGAGGGGGATCTTCCGGCTCCGGCAGAAATCCGCCACCTTCTCGTGCTGGCCCTGGACGATGACCAGATCCGGCGAAAGCGCCAACAGACGCTCGAAGTTGGGGTTGTAGAAGCCCCCCACCCTCGGGATTTTTTTCACCGCCTCGGGATAGACGCAGTAGTCGGAGACGCCGGCGAGCCTCTCCCCCGCCGAAAGCGCGAAGAAGACCTCGGCCGCGGCCGGTGAGAAGCAGACTATGCGGCGGGGAAGAGCGGGCGCGGCCGACGCGGGCCGGGGAGAACGGACGGGCCGGGCAGCCGAAAGAAGGAGGAATGCGGACAGGAAAAAAGCCGCAAGAGGCAAGGCCTTGAAAAATATATATTTTATATCAGGGCGCATGAAAACGAAAAATCCTTAAACCCCGTAATGGAGCTTAAGGATTGCACCCTTCTTACTTCATCCTTAAGATGCCGGTTTCCCCCGGCCGCGCCCTTCCCGTCCCTGGTGACCTCGCCACGAGGAAGAGCCGTGCCGGGCAGGTGTTCTGGCTCGCGGATCGTCCTACTCGCCGCGCCTTCCCGCCGTTTCCGGCAGTGGCTTTCCCGCGGCTTTCGTCCCCGCTTACAGCGGCGGGACCACGACGGATTTTCACCGTCTTCCCTTTGACGCCCCTTCGGGGCGCCCGGCACACATATTGAATCGACTCATAACGCGCCCGACGCGCCTTGTCAAGACGTGAAAAAACGAACGGATGGGGCAAGGGTTCGCGGGGGGAGATGGCGGGGACGCCCCTCCCCCGCCGCCGACTGCTTGATCAATTTTCTTGACAAGCAAGGCGGGGTGGGCTATTGAGGCGTGCTTGTCTTATATTGGAAATCGTTCCGCCACGGCGGAAAAACAACTAAAGGAGCATAAAGTTGGCAAACCACAAGTCCGCGCTGAAAAGAGTCAGGCAGATCAAGATCCGTCAGCTTCGCAACCGTTCCGTCAAGACCCGCATCAAGAACGTGGTGAAGGACTTCGCCGAGAAGGTGGCGAAAGAGGCCATGGACGAGGCCTCCACCGCCCTGAAGGCCGCCCAGTCCATGCTGCAGAAGGGCGCCAGCAAGGGCGTCATCCACCGGAACAAGGCCTCCCGCAAGGTTTCGAGGCTTGCCAAGCAGCTCAACAAGGCGGCCAAGGCCGCTTCCTGAAGGCTTGCGGGGCCGGCCCCGCGCCCATAGGCATATCGAGGCCCACCCAAGACGCGCCACGGCGCGAAAGGTGAGGCGTGCTGAAACGCACGCATTCCCTCTCGCGCCGTTTTAATTTCAGCCCCCGCCCCTTTTCATCCCGAAGGCTCCGGCCTTCCCTTCAAGCCCCTCTTCCGCGTAGCAATC
>JAKAGN010000072.1 GCA_021815525.1 Deltaproteobacteria bacterium | reverse complement strand
GGACCGGGACGTTGCCGTGGCCTCGGTGAGGAGCTGGATCAAGAAGGCCAAGATACGGCGCTGGTACTCCTTCATCGGAATGCAGAAGCGGGTGAGCCGCAAGATGCTCCGCATCATCACGGTGTCGGAGTGCTCCAAGGCCGACATTTTGAAGGAGTTTCCCCTCAGGCCCGGGCGGATGCGGGTGGTGCCCAACGGAATCGACACGTCCCTTTTCCGGCCCATGCCGGAGGTGGCGCGCGAGCCCGGCCGGGTTCTCGTGACGAACAGCGCGGACACGCCCTTAAAGGGCCTCTATCACCTCTTGAAGGCCGTGGACGAGGTGCGCCGGAAGCGGAAGGTGCGCCTCATCGTGGTGGGCACGCCCAAGAAGAACGGCGGGGTGGTGAAGCTGGTGCGGGAGCTTGACCTCGGCCGTTGCGTGCGCTTCACCGGGAGGCTTTCCGACGCGGATTTCGTGGCCCAGTACGCCAAGGCCACCGTGGCGGTGGTGCCTTCCATTTACGAGGGCTTCGGGCTTCCGGCGGGCGAGGCCATGGCCTGCGGGGTGCCGGTGATCTCCACAACCGGCGGGGCGCTTCCCGAGGTGGTGGGCGACGCCGGGCGCCTGGTGCCGCCGGCCGATCCGGGAGCGCTGGCTGAAGCCATATCGGACATTCTCGATCACCCGGAAAAGGCCGCGGCCCTGGGGCGTGCCGGCTACGAGCGGGTGCACGCGGCTTTCACCTGGCAAAAGGCCGCCGAAAAGGTGAGTGAGGTTTACAGGGAGGCCATCCGTGCTCACCGTCCGGTTTGACCGCCTGCGCCTCGCGCCGGGGAGCCGCTTCCTGGACCTGGGCTGCGGCGAGGGCCGCCACGCCTGCGAGGCCCACATGCGGGAGGGGGTCTTCACGGTGGCCGTGGACCTCGACCCGGAAAACGTCAGGAAAACCGCCGACTTTCTCTCCGGCATGGACCGCGAGGGCATGGGAAAGGGCGCGGGCTGGGAGGCCTTCCCGGCCGACGCCACGCGGCTTCCCTTTCCGGACGGGCATTTTTCGGCGGTGGTCTGCTCGGAGGTCATGGAGCACGTGCCGGATAACCGCAAGGCCGCTCGCGAGATAGCCCGGGTGCTGGCCCCTGGCGGCATCGCCGCGGTGAGCGTGCCCCGCTGGTTTCCGGAGCGGGTCTGCTGGGCCCTTTCCGACGAGTACCACTCAAACGCCGGGGGCCACATCCGCATTTATCGCCGGCGCGAGCTTAGGCGCCTCATGGAGCGGGCCGGGCTCCTCCACCGCGGCGAACATTACGCCCACGCCCTCCACGCGCCCTACTGGTGGCTCAAGTGCCTCGTGGGCGTGCGGAGGGAGGACTCCCGGGCGGTCAAGCTCTACCACTCCCTTCTGGTGTGGGACATCGTGAAGAGGCCCGCCCTCACCCGCGTCCTGGACCGCCTCCTGAACCCCGTCTTGGGAAAAAGCCTCGTGATGTACTTCGAAAAGCCGGCCCCCTGATCCTTCGCCCTCCGCGCCTTTCGCCCGCCGCGCCCCCTTGCCGCGCCCTTCACCTTGCCTTGTCGAGAATCGTTCTTAATTTGAAGAAGGCCTGGCCGGGGCAGGGCCGGGCTTTTCTTTCTTGAACGAGGGGTGCGCCATGGATGCGGCAAGAGATTCGGCGTGGGCCAGGATGCCGGAGAGCGAAATCCGCAAGGTCCTGAGCCGCGAGGAGTATCGGGTGACGCGGGAGAACGGCACCGAGCCCGCGTTCCTGAACGCCCTGTGGAACAACAAGGAAGCGGGGCTTTACGTGGACGTCCTCTCCGGGGAGCCGCTCTTCTCCTCGGCCGACAAATACGACTCGGGCACAGGCTGGCCCAGCTTCTCCCGCCCGCTCTTCGACGAAAGCCTTGTGGAGCGCCGCGACTTACGCCACGGCATGGAGCGGACGGAGGTGCGGAGCCTTCTTGCGGACTCGCACCTGGGGCATGTCTTTCCCGATGGCCCGCCGCCCACGGGCTTCCGCTACTGCATCAACTCGGCGGCGCTCCGCTTCATCCCGGCGGACTCCCTCGACGCCGCGGGCTACGGCCCCTTCCGCTCCCACTTTTTCCCGCTAGGCTCGGCGGTCTTCGCGGCCGGCTGCTTCTGGGGAGTGGAGGCGGCCTTCCGGAAGGTTCCGGGCGTTTCCGGCGTGGTGGTGGGCTACACCGGGGGATGGACCGAAAATCCGGCCTACGAGGATGTGTGCACGGGCCAAACCGGCCACGCCGAGGCGGTATGGGTGGACTTCGATCCGGAAAAAATCTCCTTCGACGGCCTCCTGCGCTTCTTCTGGAGCATCCACGATCCCACCACCCTGAACCGCCAGGGGCCCGACGCCGGCACCCAGTACCGCTCCGCGATTTTCGGCGTAAGTGCTGAACAGCTTGACGCCGCGCGGAGATCGAAAGCCGCTGTCGATGCCTCGGGCCGTTTTTCGAGGCCCGTCGTTACGCGAATTCTCCCGGCCGGGCCCTTTTACGTGGCCGAGGACTACCATCAGCGCTACCTGGAAAAACGCCGCGCGCGCGTGGGTTTTTGATCCGGAAAAGGGCGCTTTGGCTCGATATAAAAACTAACGGCATGTCCCCAAAACGGAGACATGCCGTTAGTTTTAAGTGGTAATTGAAAGCGTTACATCACGCGGGCAAGGTACCCCGAGATCATCTCGTAGTAGGAGCCGCCGCCGGCCAGATAGGCCAGAAGCCCCATCCCCAGCTCCAGGGTGAGCACCGCCGTTACGCCTATGGCCACGATGAGGGCCGGGCGGCGCTCGGTGTTCTCCACAATATCTGCGTCCGGATCGCTCATGTACATGATGATGAGGGGCCGCAGGTAGTAGTAGGCGGAAAGCGCCGAGTTCAGGACGCCTATGATGACCAAGGCAACGAAGCCAGCCCGCATGGCGGCGGTGAACACGTAGAACTTTCCGGCGAAGCCCGCGGTGGGCGGGATTCCGGCCAGCGAAAGGAGGAAGAGGGCCAGGAAGAAGGCGGCCCAGGGACGCCTCTGGGCAAGCCCCTTGTAATCGTCTATGTTCTCGTACTCATCGGAGTCGCGGCCCAGGAGGATCATTATGGCGAAGGCGCCGATGTTCATCACCGTGTAGGCCAGAAGGTAGAAGAAGACGGCGGAGACGGCCTTTTCGGCGAAGCCTTGGCTGTACACGGCCGCCAGGCCCACCAGGATGTAGCCGGCATGGGCGATGGACGAGTAGGCCAGCATCCGCTTCAGGTTCTTCTGGGTCAGCGCCGCAATGTTGCCCACGGTCATGGTGACCATGGCCAGGAGCTGAATCAGGGGCACCCAGCGGTCCATGCTCTCCGGGAAGGCAAACATGAGGACCCGCACAACCACCGCCACGCCCGCCGCCTTGACGCCGGTGGCCATGAAGGCGGTGATGGAGGTGGGAGCGCCCTGGTAGACGTCGGGCACCCACATGTGGAAGGGCGCGGCGCCGATCTTGAACCCGAAGCCTATGACGAGAAGCGCCAGGCCCACCATGAAGAGCGGCGAAATCTGGCTGGGGCCGTGGGTCTTGAAGAACTCCGCCACCTGGGCGATGTTGGTGGTGCCGGTCGCGCCGTAGATCATGGCGATGCCGTAGAGAAGGAAGCCCGAGGCGAAGGCGCCCAGGATGAGGTACTTGAGCGCCGCTTCCGTGGATTCCATGCGCCCGCGGTTGAAGCCGACAAGGACGTAGATGGAGATGGACATGATCTCGACACCCAGAAAAACCGTGACGAGATCGGAGGCCGAGCCCAGGAACATCATGCCCGAGACCGCGAAAAGCACCAGTGAGTAGAACTCCGCCTGGGCGATTCCGATCCTTTTTAAGTAATCGAAGGAGAGCATCACGCAGAGGATGCCGGAAAAAAGCACCAGCACCGTAACGAGAAGCGAGAAGTTGTCGTCCACCACCATGCCGGAAAAGGCGGACTTGGCGGCATCGCCGTGCAGGAAGACGCTGGCCGCGAGCGCAAGCACCAGGCTCGCCAGGGTAACGGCGCCGCTCGCGCCGGCCGAGGTCTTCTTGCCGTAGGCCCGCATGAGGAGCACGAGGCAGCCCGCTGCGATGACGATGAGGTGCGGCGCGATGGGCTTAAGGAGGAATCCTTCCATGGTTACCGCACCTCCTTTACCACAGAGTCGGTCCTGGCGATGACGGGCCCCTTAGCGTACTGGGCCTCCTGAACCGCCTCGAAGCGCTTCAAAAAATGCTGCACCGAAGGTTCCATACGCGAAAGGAAAGGCTTGGGGTAAACGCCCATCAGCATGATGAAGACAAGAAGCGGAATGAGGTACGCAAGCTCGCGCTTGTTTAAGTCCGGCATGTTGCGGTTCTTCTCATTGGTCACCGGCCCGAACATGACCCGCTGGAACATCCACAGCATGTAGACCGCCCCGAGGACCACCCCCAGGGAGCCTAGGAGGGCGAAAAGCTTGGCGTTGGGGTTCTTTCCCAGGAAGGTTCCGACGAGGATCAAAAACTCGCCCACGAAGCCGTTCGTCAGGGGAAGCCCCACCGACGACAGGGTCACGATCATGAACACCACCGCATAAACGGGCAGTATCTTGGTAAGCCCGCCGAACTCCGAGATGAGCCGCGTGTGGCGGCGCTCGTAGATGACGCCCACCAGAAGGAAGAGCCCGCCCGTGGAGAGGCCGTGGTTCAGCATCTGGTAGATGCCGCCGGAAATCCCCTGGGCCGTGAGCGCAAAGAGCCCCAGCATGACGTAGCCCAAGTGGCTCACCGAGGAGTAGGCCACGAGCTTTTTAATGTCGGGCTGAACCATTGCCACCAGAGCCCCGTAGATGATGCCGATCACCGCGAGAATGCTCATGAAGGGCACGGCCGCAACCGTGGCGGCGGGAAAGAGCGGCATGGCGAAACGCACGAAGCCGTAGGTCCCCATCTTGAGGAGAACGCCCGCCAGAATCACGGAGCCGGCGGTGGGCGCCTCCACGTGGGCGTCGGGCAGCCACGTGTGGAGGGGGAACATGGGCACCTTGATGGCGAAGGAGAAGGCGAAGGCCGCAAAAAGCCAGAGCTGCACGCTCCGGGCCAGGGTCGGGGCCGTCTGGTAGAGGGAAAGAAGGTCGAAGGTGATAACCTGGCCGCCGGAAGCGCGGTAGTTGAACCACACGAGATACAAGATGGCCGCCAGCATCAGGACCGAGCCCACCATCGTGTATATGAAGAACTTTATGGTGGCGTAGATGCGCCGCTCGCCGCCCCACACGCCGATGATGAGGAACATGGGGACCAGCATCAACTCCCAGAAGACGTAGAAGAGGAAGAGATCGAGGGCCAAAAAGGTCCCGATCATGGCTGTCTCCAGGGCCAGAAGCGCGAACATGAACTCCTTCACCCTCTTTTCCACCGCGGTCCAGGTGGACAGGAGCACGATGGGGGTGAGGAAGGTGGTCAGGAGAACCAGAAGGAGGCTGATGCCGTCCACGCCCAGGTTGTAGTGCACTATGGGCTCGGACTGCCCGAAGGCCCAGATCCAGCCGATCTTCTCCACGAACTGCATGTCGGGCGTGGTGGAGTTGAACCAGAAGAAGAGCGGCACGCTCACGGCGAACTCCACCATGGAGACCCAGAAGGCCACCTGGCGAAGCCGCTGCTTGTTCTCCCCGTTGATCAGAAGGAGCGACAAGGCCCCGACGATGGGGAAGAAGGTCAGGATGCTCAGGATGGGAAAACTCATGGGGTCAACTTCCTAACCTAAAATCAGGTATCCCAAAACCACTGCCACGCCCAAGACCATGTAGAAAGCGTAGCTCGTCACGATGCCGTTTTGGAGCTTCAATCCCTCGGCCGAAACCTCCTTGGCCGTGCGGGCCACGCCGTTCACCGTTCCATCCACCACCTTCACGTCGAAAATCTTCCAGAGTAAGGACTCGGACGCTACGCGGATGGGGTTAACGATGAGGGCCTGGTAAATCTCGTCCACCCAGTACTTGTTCAAGAGGGCCTTGTGGGCCGGGCCCACGGATTTTTCCTCGGAGGGCATGGGCGGACGCACCTTGCGCACGCCGTAAACCAGGTAACCGAGAAGGACGCCCAGGGCCGCCACCGCCACGGAAAGCCCCATCAGCATCATCTCCAGCTTGTGCTCGGCCTCTCCGCCCTCTTCCTTGGCGGGCGCTTCGGCCGGCTCGTGGACCGCCACCGCTCCGTGCCCGGGGTCCTCAGCTGCGGCGGCTTCCCCGGCGGCCGGAAGAAGAGCGCCTGCCGGGCCTTCAAGCAGGGCCTTCTCGTGGGAGCCCGCGTCCACCACGGGCGCGAGCCAGTGATGGAAGGCGTTGTCGCCCGAGAATATCCTGGATTTTCCCAGGAAGCCCAGGCTCACGAAGCCCACCATGAGGATCACAAGCGGCACCCACATGACCTTCGGGACCTCGTGGACCTTTTCATGGGGCAGGGCGTGGTGGAAGTCGTGGGAATGCTCGCCGCCCCGGTACTCGCCGCCGAAGGTCAGGACCGTGAGGCGGGTCATGTAGAAGGCCGTGCAGAAGGCGCCCGCCACCCCAAGCCCCCAGATGAACTTGTGCACCGTGGGATAGACCGAGTTGGGGGTGGAAAAGGCCATCCAGAGGATCTCGTCCTTGCTGACGAAGCCCGAGAAGGGCGGAAGACCCGCGATGCACAAGGTGGCCAGGATGAAGGTGAGACCCGTCCACTTCATCTTCTTCTCGCTCCACCGGCCGGTCCACAAGGCCCCCATGCGCCGGATGTCCTGCTCGTGGTGGCAGGCCATGATTACGGCCCCGGAGCCGAGGAAGAGGCAGGCCTTGAAGAAGGCGTGCGTGACGAGATGAAAGATGCCCGCGGAGTAGGCGCCAACGCCCACGCCCATGAACATGTAGCCAAGCTGGCTCACCGTGGAGTAGGCCAGCACCTTCTTGATGTCGTTCTGGGCGATGCCGATGGTGGCGGCGAAAAGGGCCGTGAGGCCGCCCACCAGGGCCACCACCGTGGAGGCGAAGGGGGCCAGGCTGTAGAGGAAGCCCATGCGGGCCACCATGTAGACGCCCGCGGTCACCATGGTGGCCGCGTGGATCAGTGCGGACACCGGGGTGGGGCCGGCCATGGCGTCGGGAAGCCATATGTAGAGGGGTATCTGGGCGGACTTGCCGGTCGCGCCTATGAACATGCACACGCCCACGATTTCGAGAAGCGGGAAGGTCCCGAACCCGGGCAGGGTGACCGCCATCTCCTTGAGCTTTAAGATGGCCTCCTGGAGCTTGTCGTACTCAAGGGACATGCCGCCCACCTGGGCCATGCCCCAGGTAAGGAAGAACATCCCGAGAAGAAAGCCGAAGTCGCCTATGCGGTTTACTATGAAGGCCTTTTTCCCGGCCGAGGCCTTCTCGTTGTCCTCGAACCAGAAGCCGATCAAAAGGTAGGAGCACAGGCCCACGCCCTCCCATCCTATGAAAAGGACGATCAGGTTGGAGCCCAGAACCAGAAGGAGCATGGCGAACATGAAGAGGTTCAGGTAGGTGAAGTACCTGCCCACCGACGGATCCTCCGCCATGTAGCCAATGGAGTAGACGTGGATCAGAAAGCCCACCCAGCAGACCGTTAAGGCCATCACCGCCGAGAGCCGGTCGAAGGTGAAGGCGAAGGGGATGGAGAAAAGATCCGCGTCCCTTCCCGCCACGATCCAGCTGAAAACCACCTGGTGGAACTTGCCGTCGTCCGGAAGCTGCGCCAGGCGCACGAAAAGATAGGTGGCCGTCAAGGCAGAAAGGAAAACGGAGCCCGCGGCTATGCGGCCCACCGTCTTTCTCGGAAGCTCCTTGCGCCGCCACACTGAAACGCCGTTTACCAGCACCCCCAGAAGCGGAAACAGGGGGATGAGGGCGATGAGACTGGTGCTGTGCACGATGTTCGGCTCCATTATAAAATCACCATTTGAGGAGATTGATTTCTTCCACGTCCACCGTTTCGCGGCGCCGGTAGATGGATATGACGATGGCGAGCCCCACCGCCGCCTCGGCCGCCGCCACGGCCATCACCATGATGACCAGGGCGTGCCCGTTCATGGCGGCGTCCAGGTTTCCCAAGCCGGCATGGTACCTGGAAAAAGCCAGAATCGAGAGGTTCACCGCGTTCAGCATGAGCTCCACGCACATGAAGATGACGATGACGTTACGCCGCAGGAGCACGCCCGTCACGCCGATGGTGAACAGAATGCCTGAAAGGACCAGGTATTGGTTGAGCATTTTTAAAGCTCCCTCTTGGCGATGACCACGCTTCCCACGATGGCCACTAGGAGCAGCACGCCGGCCAGCTCGAAGGGCAGAAGGTAGCTGGTGAAAAGCGTCCTGGCCACGGCCTCCGTCTCTCCGTAACCCGCAGGCAGGTTCCCGAAGAAGGGCCGCCCGAAAAGCGCCACCTGGAGAACCACCAACACCAGGCAGTCCACGGCCAGGAAGATGCCCACGGCCTTCTGGGCCAGCGTCTTGGAGGCCGCGGCGTTCTCGCTCTTCCGAAGATCTAAAAGCATGATGACGAAGAGGAAGAGCACCATTATGGCCCCGGCGTAGACCAGGACCTGGGCGGCCGCCACGAAATGGGCGTCCAGAATGACGTAGATGGCCGCGAGGCAGAACATGGCCCCAACCAGGAACAGGGCGCTCGTCAGGGGGTTCTTGCGCGAGATGGTCAAGAGCGCGCACAAAACCGCCAGGCCGCCGAAGTTATATAAGAGGATTTCTTCCATGGTCACCACTGCCCGCCCTTCACCGGCGGTTTTTGGGGCATGTCCAAAAGAAGCTGGTCAATGCCGTAAACGAAGTCGGCCCGCCGGTATTCGGCCAACTCCACCAACTCGGTGTCCATGCGGATGGCGTCGCAGGGGCAGGCCTCGACGCAGTACCCGCAGAAAACGCAGCGCAGCTCGTCGATCTCGAAGATGACGGGCTTCTTCTCGATGGCCGGATCCTCGTGCTCGCCCTCCACGATCCTTATGCACTTGGCGGGGCAGGTGGTCTCGCAGCACTTGCAGGCCACGCAGCGGGGCGTGCCGTCGGCCCTCGGCACCAGGCGGTGGCGCGCCCGGTAACGGGGCGGCAATGTCGCCCGCTCCAGGGGGTAATCGATTGTCCGCACCTCGTAGCGAGGGGCCAGGGACTTCACGGGCCCCTTGACGCCCAGCCAGTAGCCTGTGAAGTTCCGCACCAGGTGCCGCATCACCGTGGCCATGCCCCGGCCTATCTCCAGGAAATAGACCGAATAGGCCGCGCCGCCTATCTCGTCTCTCTTGACAACGTATCCCATCGTCTCACCGCACCATGAAGAAGACCACGATCCCCGTCACCACCACGTTGGCGAGCGTTAAGGGAATCATGTATTTCCAGCCCACTTCGAGGAGCTGGTCGAACCGGAACCGCGGGAGCGTCCAGCGGACCCATATGAAAAGAAAACCGAAGAAAAGGAGCTTTGCGATAAAGACGTTGAACTGGATGCCCACCACCACGA
>JAKAGN010000071.1 GCA_021815525.1 Deltaproteobacteria bacterium | reverse complement strand
CGTATCGAGATACGTGCGCACCGCGCCCTGCGAAGCGCAACGCCGCGGATCGCGCTTGTGGACGGCCTGTCACACCAGGAGCATTTCCGTAAGAGCAGCTCCCGCGGGCACCATAGGCGCCACGCACTCCTCGCGCTCCACCACGAAATCCATGAGCACGGGCCCCGGGGTCTCGATGCCCTTTTTCAGGACCTCGTCCACCTCGCTGGGCTTTACGGCCCGGAAACCCTTCGCGCCATAGGCTTCCGCCAGCTTCACGAAGTCCGGGGCCACCTCCATGACGGTCGCGTTGTAGCGCTTCTCGTAGAAAAGCTGCTGCCACTGGCGCACCATCCCCAGATACCCGTTGTTCAAAATCACCACTTTAACGGGGAGCTTCTCCTGAACCGCGGTGGCCAGCTCCTGGATATTCATCTGGATGGAGCCGTCGCCCGCTATGTCCACCACGAGGTTCTTGGGCCTAGCCGTCTGCGCCCCTATGGCCGCCGGAAGGCCGAAGCCCATGACCCCCAGGCCGCCGGAGGTGATGAAGCGGTGCGGGCGGTCGAAGAGGTAGAACTGGGCGGCCCACATCTGGTTCTGGCCCACCTCGGTGGTGACAAGCGCCGCGCCCTTGGTGATGGCGTAGAGACGCTCGATCACGTACTGGGGCTTGATGATGTCGGGTCCCTGGACATAAACGTTGTCGGGCGGCCGCCTCCACTCGGCTATGGTGTCGAGCCAGGGCTTGCGGGCCTTGGCCACGCCGGAAAGGTCCATGGAGTCCAGGAGCCTGTTCACGGCCTTCAATGTCATGTGGCAATCGCCCACGACCGGCAGGTAAACCGGCACGTTCTTACGGATGGATGTGGGGTCGATGTCAACGTGGACGATCTTGGCCTGGCGGGCGAAGGAGTCCACCTTGCCGGTGACCCGGTCGTCGAAGCGCACGCCGATGCCCACCAGCACGTCGCAGTGGCCGGTGGCCTTGTTGGCCCGGCAGGTGCCGTGCATGCCGATCATGCCCAGGGACAGGGGATCGGTGCCGGGGAAGGAGCCAAGGCCCATAAGGGACATGGTGACGGGGATGGAAAGCCTGCGGGCAAGCTTCGTGAGCTCCTCGGAGGCCGATGACATGAGGACCCCGCCGCCCGCGAAGATCATGGGCCGCTCGGCCTCCAGAAGCGTCTTCACGAACTTTTCCACCTGCCGCGGGTTGGGCTCGTAGGTGGGGTTGTAGGAGCGCATCTTGACGTCCTTGGGGGGCTCCTTGAAGGTGGTCTTGGCCACCATCACGTTTTTCGGAAGGTCCACCAAAACCGGCCCGGGCCGGCCGCTCCGGGCCAGATAAAAGGCCTCGCGGATTATGCGGGCCAGGTCCTCCACGTCGCTAACAAGATAGTTGTGCTTTGTGCAGGGCCGCGTGATGCCGACGATGTCCACCTCCTGGAAGGCGTCGTTTCCGATGAGGTGCGTGGGCACCTGGCCCGTCAGGATCACCACCGGCACGGAATCCGCGTAGGCCGATGCGATGCCGGTGACGGTGTTGGTGGCGCCGGGCCCGGAGGTGACGAGGCAGACCCCCACCTTGCCGGAGGCCCGGGCGTAGGCGTCGGCCGCGTGGATGGCCCCCTGCTCGTGCCGCACCAGGATGTGGTGGATGCCGGTTCTGAACAGGGCGTCGTAAAGGTCTATGAGCACCCCGCCGGGATAACCGAAGATGGTTTCCACACCTTCCGACTCCAGCATCTTCATGAGTATCTGCGCGCCAGTGAGTTTCATGGCGTTTTTCCTTCCTTTTTTTCAGGAGACCGTTGCGCCGCGGCTGGCGGACGAAACGTTTTTGGCGTAGCGGGCCATGTAGCCTTGGGTGATCTTGGGCGCGACGGGCTTCCAGGCCGCGCGGCGCTTGTCGAGGACGTCCTCGGCTACCGCAAGGCTTATGGACTTTCCCGGAATGTCGATGGCGATCAGGTCGCCCTCCTCGACAAGCCCGATGGGCCCGCCCGCCGCGGCCTCCGGGGACACGTGCCCGATGGCGGCCCCCCGCGTTCCGCCGGAAAAGCGGCCGTCGGTTATGAGGGCCACGTCGGAATCAAGGCCCATTCCGCATATCACCGAGGTGGGCGTCAGCATCTCCCGCATCCCGGGCCCGCCGCTGGGGCCCTCGTAGCGTACGACCACCACGTCGCCCTTCACTATCTTTCCGGCGAGAATAGCGGCTGAGGCGGCTTCCTCGGAGTCGAAGACCCGGGCCGGTCCCTCGTGCCGCAGCATCTCGGGCCGCACGGCGCTTTGCTTCACCACCGATCCCTCGGGGGCCAGGTTCCCGAAAAGGACCGCCAGGCCCCCTTCCTTGTGGTAGGGCTCCTGTACGGTGCGGATGACCGAGGGATCCAGGATGGAAACCCCAGCCAAGTTTTCCCCCACCGTTTTTCCCGTCACCGTGATGCAGGACGCATCGATGTGGCCGTTTTTCATAAGCTCCGCCATGACCGCCGGGACCCCGCCCGCGCAGTCCAGGTCCTCCATGCGGTGCGCGCCGCCGGGGCTCAGGCTCACCAGGTGCGGCACCCGGGCCGAGACCTCGTTTATCATGGAAAGATCGAAGGGCACCTTGGCCTCGTGGGCGATGGCGGTAAGGTGAAGAGCCGTGTTGGTGGAGCAGCCCAGGGCCATGTCCACCGCAAGGGCGTTCCGGAAGGCGGCGGGGGTCATGATCTTCGATGGCGTTATGCCCTTTTGCACCAGCTCCACGGCCCGCATGCCCGCGTGCTTGGCAAGCCGCAGGCGCGCGGCCTTCACTGCCGGGATGGTGCCGTTTCCCGGAAGCCCCATGCCTATGACCTCGGTCAAGCAGTTCATGGAGTTGGCCGTGAACATTCCGGCGCAGGAGCCGCAGGTGGGGCAGGCCTCCTTTTCCATAAGCGCAAGCTCCGCGGGGTCCATCCTGCCGGTCTTCACCGCGCCCACTGCCTCGAAGACCGAGATGAGGTCGATGGCCGCACCATTCTTGATCTTAGGGTGCCGTCCGGCCAGCATGGGCCCGCCCGAAACCACCACCGAGGGGATATCGAGGCGCGCCGCGGCCATGAGCATTCCCGGCACGATCTTGTCGCAGTTGGTGACCATCACTAGCCCGTCGAAGGCGTGGGCCGTGGCCATGACCTCTATGGAGTCCGCCACTATCTCACGGCTTCCCAGCGAGTACTTCATGCCGGTGTGGTTCATGGCTATGCCGTCGCACACGCCGATCACCCCGAAGGGCACCGGCGTTCCGCCGCCTAAGTAAATCCCCTTCATCACGGCCTCGACAACGGAATCGAGGTGCACGTGGCCGGGGATTATGGCGTTGGCCGGGTTGGCCACGCCGATTAAGGGGCGGGCAAGCTCTTCATCGGTATATCCCATTGCGGAAAAGAGGCTTCTGTGGGGCGCGCGCTCCAGCCCCTTTTTCACGTTGTCGCTTTTCATGGATTTTTTAATCCTTCCGTGGTCCGAATTTTGAAAACGAAGACAAAAAAAAATCCGTTACCGGGGGCCGGTAACGGATTTTTTTGAATTTCTTCAAGTTGTCCGCTAACCGGTCCCTTGGCGGCAGGGGAGTACGCCGACGATAATAAGGAGGAGAAGGAGGAGGCCGGAAATGGACTGAAACTTCATCATGGAAAAAGCTCCAATGCTTTGATTCAAAAAGTCTAACAGCAGATAAAATCCAGTGTCAAGATTTTTTTAAGCCCCACCGCCTGTAAATGGGCCATAGCTGCGAAAAAAGCATCCCAGCGAACATAAGGGCCGCCCCGAGAAGAGCCCGCGAGCCCATGGCTTCATGGAGGAATATCCGCCCGGCAAGAAGCGCGAACACGGCCTCAAGCTCCATTATAACCGCGGCGTGGGCAGGGGGCGCGGCCTTCTGGCCCACCACCTGCAAGGTGAAGCCCACGGCCACCGAGCCTATGCCGCCGAAAAGGAGCGGCCCCGTCGAGGCCCTGATCCCGGCCAGGCTGATTTCCTCCGAAAAAATGGCGATTGCAAACGAAATCAAGGCGCACACCGCGGCCTGGATGAAGGCCAGCTCGAAGGAGTCCACCCTGGGCGAAAGCCAGCCCATGTAGAAAACGTGGAATGCCCAGGCCACCGCGCAGGCCATGACCCAGCCGTCGCCCGGGGCCACGGTGAAATTTTCGGTGACGCTCATCAGAAAGAGCCCGTAGGCGGCAAGGGGCGCGCCCAGGAAGGTGCCGGCGTCCGTTTTCGGCCCCCGGATGAGGGTCAGAAAGGGCACCATCACAACGTACAGGCCGGTGATGAACCCGGCCTTGCCCGCCGTCGTGGAAACGAGCCCCAGCTGCTGGAGGTTGATGCCGGCCGCCATGAGGACCCCGGCCAGGGCCGGCCCCCAAAGGTGGAGCCGAGGCGTCCAGCCGGGAATAAGCTCGAAGCCCTTTCTTTTCCGGCCGATCAAGGCCAGTGGCGCCAGGCACAGGGCTCCCAGCGCGAAGCGCAGGCCCGAGTAGGTGGCGGGCCCCATGTGCGACATGGCCACCCGCTGGGCCGCGAAGGTGACGCCCCACACCAGGGCCGCGACAAGAAGAAGCAGATTTGCGCGAAGGATCCTTTTATTCATGGAAAAAAAACGGCCGGGAAAACCGGCTTGGGGTTTTCCCGACCGTAAAGCCTTTCGCCATCTAAATGTAAGTTCTGAAACACCGCTTAAAACGTGGCGCGCGCGGCCCCTGCCCCACCAGCCCGTAGGAAAAGCCTGAAATGAAGCCGTGACAGAAATTGGTTTTCTCGCGCAACGCCGCAGTTCGCGTTTTTAGACGGGCTGCTTCTACTCCCCGGGCCCCAGGTCCAGGCCCAGGTCTTCGTCCTCCATGCCGGCCGCGCCGGCCATCTTGTAGCTCTTGACGAGGACCGCCAGCGCCCCCTCCTTGTCCTTTCCGAAAACCCCGGTGATGCTGACCTCCTCGTTCAAAAGCTCCATGAGGTCGATTCCGCGGCCCTTCTGGAGGATTCGGAAGGAAAGCCCCTCGGCTTCGAACGCTATGGAGGTGACGTTCTCGTCGGCGTCGAAGGCGACGGGAACCACTGTGCCGGTCTTGGTCGTTTCCCTCGTGGGCTGATCCGCCATGTCGATCTCCTCGCCGTGGGTCAGTCGAAAAGGAGCAAAGGGCCGAACACCCGCTCGAACATCATTGTATCACGCAGTTACCGGGGAAAGTCAATACGGGCGCTTGGTGCGGGTGGGCCATTTAACCCCGGCCCAGGCCCCGGGCCCGCTCCACGCAACCCGACCTTGCCCGATCGAATGCGAAGCCCTGGAAAATTCGCGGAGCCTTGCAGAGCAAGCCTCCGCCATATCGGGGGTCCGGGGGCGGTTTGCGCCCCCGGCCGCCGGAGGCGCTTTTGCCTTTCCCTACGCCTCCCGCATGGCTTTGACCACGCCTTCCACCTCGGCGCGGATTTCGGAGAGGCGGGTTTCGGAGAGGGCCTCGAAGCGAAGAACCAGCACGGGCTGGGTGTTGGAAGCCCGCACCAGGCCCCAGCCGTCGGGGTAGAGGACCCGGCAGCCGTCGATGTCGATGACCTTGGCGCGGCTCTTGAAGTAGGCGGTGACGCGGTCCACCACGTCGAACTTGGTCTCGTCGGGGCAGTCCACGCGAAGCTCGGGTGTGGAGAAGGTCTCGGGAACGTCGGACAGAAGCTCGGAGACCTTTTTGCTTCCGCCGGCCACGATTTCAAGTATCCGGCAGGCGGCGTAGGTGGCGTCGTCAAAGCCCAGGTAGCGGTCGGCGAAGAACATGTGCCCGCTCATCTCACCGGCCAGATCCGCGTTTTCCTCCTTCATCTTGTTCTTTATGAGGGAGTGCCCGGTCTTCCACATCACGGGCTTGCCGCCGTGGGCCGCGACGTCGTCGTAGAGGGTCTGGCTGCACTTCACCTCGGAGATCACCACCGCGCCGGGTTTGCGGGAAAGTATCTCCCGCGCGAAGATGATGAGGAGCTTGTCGCCGTAGATCATTTCCCCGTTTTCGTCCAGGACGCCTATGCGGTCGCCGTCGCCGTCGAAGCCGATCCCTATGTCGCAGCGCTTTTCCTTGACCAGGGCCGCGAGCGCGACGTTGTTCTTGGCCACGGTAGGATCGGGCGAGTGGTTGGGGAAGCGGCCGTCGGGCTCGCAGAAGATGTCGTGAACCTTCATGCCGAGCCCCTTCAAAATGGGAACCGCCACCACGCCCGCGGTGCCGTTTCCCGCGTCTACGGCAACGGAGAGGGGCCGCGGCACGCGGATGTTCTTCAAGAGGTAGGCCGTGTAAGCCGGGACCACGTCCGCGCGGGTCATCTTGCCCTTGCCCGAAACGAAATCGGCCGCTTCCACCAGCTTCCGCACGTCCTGAATCTGGGCGCCGTAGAGGGTGTCGAAGCCCGAACAGATCTTGAAGCCGTTGTACTCCGGCGGGTTGTGGCTGGCGGTCACCATGACTCCGCCATCGGCGTTCAAATGATGTATGGAAAAGTAGAAGACCGGCGTGGGAACCACGCCCAGGTCGACGACGTCCATGCCCGAATCCAGGAGCCCCCGGGCTATCTCCGCGGCGTAGGCTGGCGATGAGAGGCGGCAGTCCTGTCCCAGGGTCGCCGTTTTTTTGCCGCCCCGGACGAGATATGCGCCGATGCCGCGGCCCAGGAGGTAAATGCCCTCGTTCGTTAGGTCCTTGTCGACAAGTCCCCGGATGTCGTACTCGCGGTAAATCTGCGGGTTCATTTATTCGTCCTCCTTGGGGTAGTCATTGAAATATTACAAGGCTCGGCGGATAAAAGGGGCCGCACCCGATGGGTTCCAACGAACGGCGTCAGCCCTTGACGACGATCAGGGGCTTTAAGCGGGCCACCTTTTCGGAGATGCCCGCCCTATGAACAACCTCCACCACGTCCGAAACGTCCTTGTAGGCCTCGGAGACCTCCTCCTCCAAGGTCAGCCGCCCGGTCCAGCGCACGATTATGCCGCGCGATAGAAGCTCCTTGTGGATGGCCCGCCCCCGGCTTTCCTTCACCGCGGCATTCCGGGACATCAAGCGCCCCGCGCCGTGGCAGGTGGAGCCGAAGGTCTCCTCCATGGCCCTTGCGGTTCCCTTGAGGACGTAGGAGTAGCGGCCCATGTCGCCGGGCACCAGGACCGGCTGGCCCACCTTGCGGTACGCGGCGCAAACGTCTTCGTGGCCCGGCCCGAAGGCGCGGGTGGCGCCCTTGCGGTGGACCAGAAGCCTCCGGGGCTTGCCATCCACAAGGTGCCGCTCGCGCTTGGCGATGTTGTGGGTGACATCGTAGACAAGACGCATGGAAAGGTCCCGGGGCGAGATGGAAAGGACCCTCATGAGGGTCTCCCGCGCCTGGTGCATCAATATCTGCCGGTTGGCCCAGGCGTAGTTGGCGGCGGCCGCCATGGCGGAAAAATAGCGCCTGCCCTCCTCGCTCCCGAAAAAGGCGCAGGAAAGCTGCCTGTCGGGAAGGACGAAGGGAAGATTTTTCGCGTGCCGGGTCATGAGGGAAAGGTAATCGTCGCAGACCTGGTAGCCCAAGCCCCGGGAGCCCGAATGGAGCAAGACCGTCACCATGCCCGGCGCGAGCCCGAAGACGCCGGCGGCCTCCTCGTCGTAGATTTCCTCGACAAGCCCCACCTCCAGAAAATGGTTGCCGGAGCCCAGGGTGCCCAGCTGGTCGCGTCCCCGGGCCAGGGCCTTCTCGCTCACGGCCCCGGGATCGGCCCCGGCCATGGCGCCGCCCTCCTCGGTGTTGTCGAGGTCCGATGCGCTTCCCATGCCCTCTTCCACCGCCCAGCGGCTGCCCGAGGTCAAGACCTTTTTCTGGTCGGATTTCGAAAGCTTCACGAAGCCCGTGGAGCCCACCCCCGATGGAACGGCCGCGAAAAGAGCGTCGGCGAGCTTTTCGAGCCTTGGCCGGATGTCGTCCAAGGTGAGGCCGGTGGCCGCGAGGCGCACGCCGCAGTTGATGTCGTAGCCCACGCCGCCGGGGGAGATGATGCCCTCCTCCTCGTCGAAGGCGGCCACGCCCCCTATGGGAAAGCCGTAGCCCCAGTGGATGTCGGGCATGGCCAGAGACGCCGAAACGATGCCGGGAAGCGTGGCCACGTTGGCCACCTGCACCAGGGCCTGCTCGGCCTCCAGGTGGGGCAGGAGCAGGGGGCTGGTGTAAACCCTGCCCGGCACCCGCATGGCGCCGGTGCGGGGAATCTCTATGCGGCACTCGTCCAGGGTCTCGTAAGGCATGGCGCTCCGGCTTTCTCAGACATCGAACACGATTTGGGCCTCCCAGCCGCTCCCGGCGCGCTCCGCCCGGGCGGCGTGGTAGGTCACGGCCTTGATCTCCTTGTACACCGGATGCTTCGCCGGGTCAAAGGGTACGGCGGTCCCCAGCGCGGAAACGGCGGTTTCCGTGAGGCTTTCGATGCCCGAAATCCTGACTATGAGGCCGTCCACCACGAAAAAGGAAAGGATTTCCCGGAGCCAGTTCACCATGAGATCGGCCCGGTCGTCTCCCTCCGCGGTGACGGTGACCGGCTTCCCTCCCGAGAGGAGCCCGGGGTCCGTTATCATGGAAACAAGGGCCCCGGCCGCTTCCAGAAAGAGTCCCTCCTCGGTTTCGGCCCGGATCCTCGCGGCGTAGTCGGCGGTGTGGGATATAAGCTCGTAGGGCATGAAAGCTTGCCTTTCCACGTTCAAATCATATCTCGAAAAGCGCCTTGACCGGGAAATGGTCGGAAGGGTAGCGGCCGTGGGCCTTGTCGCGGATCACCTCCTTTTCGACAAGCCGCCTGAAACCACGGTAAAGGATCCAGTCTATGCGGCCCTTTTCCGGGTTTGGGACCCCGGTGAAGCCGTGGTGGGTGCCGGCCGAAAAATCAGGCTCGCCGGGATCGAAGACGTCCTTGAAGGCGGCCTCAGGGAGGCCGCAGGCCGCGCCCGTCAGCTCGCCGTAACATGCGCCCTCCGGCCGCGCGTTGAAATCCCCCATGAGGACCGCGGGGCACCTGTGCTCCGCGAGCCTTTTAAGGACCAGCCTCGCGCTCCGCACCTGCACGGATTCCGCGAAATCGAAATGGGTTCCGGCCACCGCCACGGTTTTGCCCTCCCGCGAAAAGACGCCCAAGGAGCACTGCCTGGGCCAGCGGCTTTCCATGAAGCGGGAGGGTGTGTCGGGGGTTGGGCTCAGGTAGAAATGGCGGAAGGATTCCAGGCCCCAGCCCGGGGCGTAAAAGATCACGTTGTTCTGCCAGAAGCGCGGGGCGGGCTCGCGCACGCCGATCATGCCCCAGCCTTGCAGGGCTTGGCCAAGGAACGCGGCCTGAAACGCGTTGGCCTCCTGGACCGCCAGGAAATCGACGGCATGGCGGCAAACGATGCCGGCGAGGCTCTCCTTTCGCCGGTCCCAGGCGTTTTCGCCGTCGGCGGCCAGCCCGAAGCGGAGGTTTAGCGTCATGAAGCCGACGATCATGTCATTGTCCTTTCCGGATTTCTTCCCGCAATCGGTTGACCCATAATAAATATCAAAAATTTATGTAAGTTATACGCCGTGCGTTCATTTTCTGAACGCTCGCCT
>JAKAGN010000070.1 GCA_021815525.1 Deltaproteobacteria bacterium | reverse complement strand
CGTCGGGCGGTAAGATGCGAAGCCCTCCATTACCCGCGGGGCGCGTTTGCGAAGCAAACGCGCCCCGCGCATATCGGGGGTCCGGGGGCGGACCATTTTCATGCTTTGGGCCCCCGGCCGCCGGAGGCGCTTTTATCTTTTGGAAAGGGGTTAGGGTGGGGGGTGCGGGGGGAGGGGAAGGGGAAAACCTTTTGCGCGCAAAAGGTTTTCCCCTCTCCCTCCCCCCGCAGGCCGCCATTTACTTTTCCGGAGCGGCTTTCAAGTGTGTGAAGGTCTGGGTGATGCCGAACTTGCGGTAGTAGTCGATGGCGGCGGCCACGCCCCTGACCAGGGGGGTGGAGACGCGCCAGCCGAAGTCGCGCTCGGTTTTCGAGGGGTCGAGGAGTATGGTGTAGGCGTCGTCGGCGCCGCGGGGGCGGACCTCCACGTCACGTTCGAGGGTGATGGAAAGGGCCGCCAGTGTGGCGTCGAAAAGCTCCTTGATGGAGTAATCGCTGCCGGAGCTTATGTGGTAGGCCCCGCGCTCGCCGCGGCCGTCCACCGCGCCCATGACGCAGTCCACGAGGTCTTCCACGTAGATGAAGTCGCGGCGGGTATCCATGACGAAGCAGGGCTTGCCGGTGGTGAGCCTGTGGAAGAAGGTGGGCAGCGGCCCGGAGAGGTTGCGGGGCCCGTAGGCGTTGGCCAGCCGGAATGAGACGTAGTCCATCCCGGAAAGCGCGATGTAGTATTCGCCGGCGGTCTTGGATATGGCGTAGCTGGAGTCGCCGGGAAGAATGGGGTGCGAGAGGGTGATGGGCTGCTCCAGGGGCCGGATGCCGTAGCAAAGGGCCGTCTGGAAGTAGATGAGCCGCCGCGCTCCGGCGGCCTTGGCCTCCTGGGTGATGACGGCGCTTCCCACCGCGTTGGTGGAGGCGTCCTCCTGCCAGTTTTCCGGGTCCTTGTAGGAGGCCGCGGCGTGGATCACGAGGTCGGGTTTGGCGGAGAAGGCCTCCCGCACCAGCGGCCGGTCGGCGATACTGCCCTCCACCACCGTGAGCCTGGGGTGGGGCGCAAGGTTGTCGCGGCGGCCGGTGGCGTAGTTGTCGATGACGGTGACCGAGTCGCCCCGGGCCAGCAAGCGGTCGGCTATGTGGGAGCCGATGAAGCCCGCCCCTCCCGTAATGAGAACATGCATGTGGAGTTCCTCCTTATATTTCAAGTGGTTGGATAGCTACCTAGTCATTGCCCGGCGTCGGCCTCCAACGCCATCCCGCGATAGTCGCCCGAGCGGTCGTGGAACATCTGCTGCCAAAGCTCCAGGCACAGGAGGCCCCAGACCTTGCGGGTGAACTTGCCCTCGCCCGCGATGAGGCCCCCTATGTCGAAGCCGGGCCTCAAGTAGGGCCTGTGCCTGGCGTTTTTGCCGTGGAAGGCGTCCTCCACGAACTCGCGCAGCTCGCCCTGCATCCACTGGGAAAGCGGCACGGGAAAGCCCATCTTGTCCTTGCGGTTCATGACCGAAGCGGGCAAAAGCCCGGCGAAAGCGGTTTTTAAGAGATGCTTCAGCTCCCCGCCCTCGAACTTGGAGTCGGCCGGAACGGTGGCGGCGAACTCCACCAAGGGGTGGTCCAGGATGGGCACGCGCGACTCCAGGCCGTGGGCCATGCTCATGCGGTCCTCCACGTGGAGGAGGGCGGGCAGCAGCGTCTTGAAGTCGAAGTGGGTCATGGCGTCGAAGTAGGATGTCTTGGGCACGTTCTCGCCCCAGAAGATGCCCCTGAAGGTCTCCAGGGCCGAGTAGGGCTCCAGTATCCGCCAGTTGATCTCGTCGGCGAGGCCCCCCGCGCGGTTTATCAGGCGGAAGTAGCGCTTGTCGCGGGAGTCGAACAGGCCCTCGGCCCAGAAGTCGGAAAGAAGCGGCTTGTAGGCGCGCAGGCTTTCAAGGTTCGGGATGATGGACTCGTAGGTCACCACGAAGTTTCCGCTCTTCATGGTGCCCTCGATGGCGCCTTTGATGCACTGCTCGAAGTAGGAGATGAGGTAGCGCACGTAGCCGCCGAAGACCTCGTCGCCCCCCTGCCCTCCCAGGACCACCTTCAAGTGCTCGGAGGCGAGCTTGGAGGTCAAGAACTGCGGAAAGGAGCCCGGCCCGGCCACGGGGTGGTCCAGGTGGTAGATGACGCGGCCGATGTCCCGCATGAAGTCGCAGGCCCTAAACTCCCGCTCGAAAAGGGTCATTCCCGAGTGGGCGGCAAGGGCTTTGGCGTGGGGGCTTTCGTCATAGTCGGGCCCGGAGAACTTGCCGTGGAAGGCCGGAAAATCGCCCGCGGGTTTTTCCAGGCGGGCCAAGGCCGCCACGATGCCGGAGTCCAGGCCCCCCGAGAGGTAGCTTCCCACCGGCACGTCGCTTCTAAGATGCACCCTTACCGAGTCCCTGAAAAGCTCCCGCGCCCTTTCGCAGAACCAGCGCTTGGTGTGGTCCCAGTCCAGATCGTAGCGCACCTCCCAGTAGCGGGAGACCCGGGCCGCGGAGCCGGGCCGGACGCTAAGGGCGTGGGCCGGGGAAAGCTGGCTGATCCCGGAGAAGAGCGTCTTCTCCCCCAGGGTGAACTGGAAGGCCAGGTAGTCCTTCAGGCCCGCCATGTCGGTGGCTATTTCAGAGGCGAAGGGAACGAGAGCCTTGATCTCGGAGGCGAAGAAGAAGCCCTCCGGCGTCTCGGTGAAGTAGAAGGGCTTGATGCCGAAGCGGTCGCGGGCGCAGAAGAGGCGGCCTTCGGTGGGGTCCCAGATGGCGAAGGCGAACATGCCGCGGAGGCGGCCGACGCAGTCCGCACCCCACCTGCGGTAGGCCGCCAGGATCACCTCGGTGTCGCTTGTGGTGGAGAAGCTCCCGGCCCCCAGCTCCTGGCGCAGCTCCAGGTAGTTGTATATCTCGCCATTATAGACGATGACCGTTCCGTCCGGAAGCCTCATGGGCTGCGCGCCGGTGTCGAGGTCTATGATGGAAAGCCGCACGTGCGCCAGCCCCACCCGGCCCGGCTCGTCGATGAAGACGCCCTCGCCGTCCGGCCCGCGGTGGGCCTGGAGGCGGTTCATGAGGGCCAGGCGGCGGCCCATGCGCCCGTGGTCCAGGGGCTCCTTGAGTATCATTCCGGCTATGCCGCACATGGCTACAAGGCCTCCCCCGGCTCGAAAAAGGACCTGAGCCACATCTTCACGTTCACGACCCGCCACAGGGGATACTCCACGCCGGGGGAGGCGTCACGGGTTTCGTGGGCCTTCCGCAGGGCCGCGGGGTCGAAGAGGTCGCGCTCGATGGGGTTCCGATTTTCGAGGAGCGCCGCTCCCTCGCCGTCCAGAAGCTCGTAGGTGAGGCCCGGGGCCGGCATGAAGCCCACCTTGTCCTTGCGGAGCCGGACCGCCTCGGGGAGGATACCCCGCATGGCCTCCCGGAGCACGCTCTTGGTGACGGCCCCCCTTATCTTCATCTCGTCGGGGAGCGAAAAAATGAAGTCCACCAGCCGGTGATCCAGGAAGGGCACGCGGCTTTCTATGGAGTGGCTCATGGAGTTGTGGTCCTCGTAGCGCAGGAGCCCCGGAAGCGAGAAGCGGGCCACGTGGGAGGCCAGGACGTCCGTCAGGTTCTCCGCGGCCGGGAGGTCCAGGGGCTTCAAGTGCGCGGCCATGAAGGACGGGGAGACCACGGCGCTCATGGGGCCCGCCGGGCGGAGCCTGCGGCGGACGAAGCCCGCGAGCCTGCGGACGGGGCCGGGCGCCAAGAAGACCGCGGCCTTGGAGAGGGGCAGTATCCGCGCCCCGTGCTCGGCACGGTAACGCTTTTCGAGCGCCAGGTAGCCGGCCATGTTCCCCCGGCCAAGAAGCTGGGAGGCCAGTATGTTGAAGTAGCTATGGTAGCCCGCCAGAAGCTCGTCGGCCCCCTGGCCGTCCAGCATCACGGTGACGCCGTTTCGTTTCGCCTCGCGGAACACGGCCCACTGGACCGCTATGGAGGTGGAGCCGAAGGGCTCGTCCTGGGCCGCGCAGATCCTGGGGATGCTTTCCAGGAAGTCCTCGCGGCCCAAAAGCACGTAGTGCATCTTAGCCCGGGTCTCGTCCGTGACGGCCTCCATGAAGGGCTTCTCCGAGAAGCGCTCGTCCTCGGGGGTGTAGCCGAAGGCCTGGTGGGTGTAAGCCGGAATCTTGCCCCTAGCCCTTAGAAGCTCCGCCGCGCACACGATGGAGGAGGAGTCGAGCCCGCCAGAGAGGCAGGTGCCCACCGGAACGTCGCTTCTGGCGTGGACCGCCACGGAGTCCAGGAAAAGCTCCCGAAAGCGCGCCACGGCCTCCTTCTCGTCCCCCCCGAAGGGCTCCCTGGGAAAGTCCCAGTAGCGCTCGCAGGCGGGCGCCGCAACCGGGGCCGAAAGGTCCACCACCGCGATGGAGGCGGCGGGGAACTGGAAGACGCCCGAAAAAAAGGTGCGGCAGTCGGTGTCCACCCCGCCGTCCGAGAGGAAGCGGGCGGTGACGTTCAAGTCCGGCGAAAGCGGTATCCCGGCCGCGGCAAGGGCCTTTATCTCCGAGGCGAAGAGGAGGCTTCCCCCCGAGATGGTATAGTAGAGGGGCTTGATGCCGAAGCGGTCCCTGGCCAGCACCAGGCGGTTCTTGGCGGTGTCCAGAAGCGCGTAGGCCCACATGCCCACGAAGCGGGAGACCGACGAGGGCCCCCAGGCCTTGTAGGCCGCGATCAGGACCTCGGTGTCGGATGTGGTGGAAAAGTCGAAGCCCAGGGCGGAAAGCTCCTCCCTAAGCTCCAGGTAGTTGTAAATTTCCCCGTTGTAGGCCGCGAAGACCGTGCGCTCGGGGTCGCTCATGGGCTGGAGGGCCACGGCGGAGAGGTCCAGGATGGAGAGCCTGCGGTGGGCCAGCCCCACCGTGGCGGAGGCCGCGTCGGGCTCCCGGAAGGCGGTGTTGTGCCACACCCTTGTCCGCCCGTTGGGGCCGTTTAAGAGGTATCCGAAACCGTCCGGCCCCCGGTGGGGCATGGCGGCGGACATGGCGACGAGGGCCTTGCCGTCGATGGGTTCCCGGGAAACGATCCCGGCTAAGCCGCACATGGATCAGGCGTCCTTTCCATCCGCCGGGGCCTTCGGCTCCCGGCTCACGGTTATGCAATCGAGCTTCACGTAGCTCTTTTCCTTGTACTGGGAAAGTCTAAGCGTAAGGCTCTGGCTCTTTGCCGGGCCCGGCTCGTAGACGATGCGCCACTCGGAGGCCCCGGCGCAGACCGGGCCTTCCGCGCCCTCCGTGATCTTTCCCGCGCGGGACGCGGCCTCCCACCGGGCCGGCCCGTGACTGCCCTTGCAGAACTTGAGGAGAATCGTCACCGGCCCGCGGCCCGAAAGGCTCGTAAGATCAAGCTCGTAGGCGAAATTCTCGTAGGCCGAGCCCAGAAGATCAAGGTACCAGCAGCGGGTCTTACGGGTGACCTCCTCGGAGCGCATGTCCTTCTCGTCGCCGTTCGCGGCCCCGAATTTCACGGCCCCGCTCGGGAGGCTCTTGACGTCCAGCAGGACCGGCAGCACGAACACCCTGCTCCGGAGAACCCCGGCGTTTCTGACCAGCGCAACGGCCTCCGGCCTGTACACCTCGCTCATGCGCTGGCCGTTGCCGGCCCTTTCGCCATCCGGGTAGCAGTCCAGCGTCCGCGGAAAAACCACAAGCTCGGACGCGGCCTTCCTGGGGTTCCGTTCGATCTCGTCCCAGGAGAGCACGTTTCCCGCGGCGTCAGCGAAGTAGCCGCCGTAGGTGGGGTCGAGAAAGTGCTTCTTTCCGCCCCACTCGGCCTGCACGCAGGAGTGCCCGTACTCGTAATCGTAGATGTTGAAGATGTCGGCCTTTATGTTCATGCGGGCAAGGGCCCTGACCAGGATGTGCGCGCGCCAGCCGCAGACCCCCAGGCGGTACTCCCAGGCGGTCAAGGGGTCGGTGATCTCATCCATGGCCACGCTGGAGTAATCGTGCTTGGAGCTGTCGCACTCGTTCCGCACAGTGGCGCAGATGTGCTTCGCTATGGCCACGGCCCGCTCCGTGTCGGTCTTGGCGTCCTTGGTGACCATGTCCACCATGTCGTTGAAGCGGCCCTCCCTCAAGCTGTCCATGGCGTTGTAGATGGCCGCGAGATCCGCGGGTCCACCGGGAAGGCTGTTTTCCGTCATGGCCTTCTTTACGGCGGCCTCGATCTCGACCCTGCGGTGGGCCTCGGTGTACCGCATCCGGGCGAGGGTCTCCGAGAGCATTCGCCGGTTTTCGGCCAGCCCCGAGTTCAAGGATGAAAGCATGAAGCCCATGCCCGCGAAGGCCGCGACAAGGACGGCCACGACCAGCAGCCTGTATTTTTTCCTGTCCATTTTAAGCCAGAAGCCTCGAAAAGATGTCCGCGACCTTCTTCATCTCGTGGCCGGCGTTCAGTATCTTCGCCGCGCCCGCCGCGGCCACCCGCATGGAGCGGATCTCGTCCACGGAAAGGGAGTCCAGGGCTTTCGCCACGTCTGAAATCGAGAAGGAATCCGCAACCAGGCCGGCGCCGTACTCCCTTATGATGGAGGCCATCTCGGGGCTGGGGCCGGCCACCACCGCGAGCCCCGCCACGATGGAGTCGAAAAACTTGTTGGGCAGAGAGTACTTTTCGTTGAAGCAAAGGGGCTTCTTCAAGACGAGGCTCAGATCGAAGCGGGAAATGGCGGCCACCACCTCCCGGGGCGGCACCGGATCGTGGAAGGTGACCCTGCCTGGCGCGATGCGGGCCGCGAGCAGCCGCAGCTCGTCCAGGTAGGCCGCATCGCCCCCTGTCAGCATGAAGTTCAGGTGATAGCGGGGTTTGGCGAGGGCGATCACCTCGATCATGTCCTCGAGCCTTCTCACCCGCACCGCACCACCGTGGTGCACCACGTTGACCCGGTCCCGGGACACGTCGTGGCGCGCCACCGGAACGTGGTCCGGGGCGTTCCGCACCACCACCGGGTTCAATCCGAACACCAGGCGGTACTTCTCCGCAATGGCCGGCCCCACCGTCATCATGGCGTCGGCCTTTTTGGCGTATCCCCGAAGGAAATGGTTGATGCGCGGCGCGTGCAGGAGCCGCCAGGACAGGCCCTCGTACTCCAGGGGCGCGTACTCGTGGGCGTCGAACACGAGCTTCGCGCCGTGTTTTTCGGCGGCCTCGGCGGCGGCGGGAAGCGCGTTCCAGTCGTTGGCCAGATAAGCGTCGGCGGGCTCCGCGAGGGCCGCCTCCCGCGCCTTTCTTATGGCGGGAATGGAGCGGTACCAGGCCTCGTAAAGGGGGGGGTAAAGGGGGCCCATGTACACGGCGCGGCTCATGATCCGAAGCGACAGGGCCTCGCGGTCGCCCTCCCGCACCATGCGTGCGAGGTTTTGAAGCCGCTCGCCGCGGGTGGCGAAGCTATCGAAGACGACGTCCAGGCAGACGTAGCGGATGCCGCGCTCGGCGAAGCCGGGGGGCTCCGGCCCGTAGCCCATGACGGAAAGGCGGAAGCGCTCCGAAAGGCAGTTCACCTGCCGGAGCACCCGGGCGTCCCGGGCGATGGGGGAAAGCGAGATTATGGTGACGGATTTATCCATGAGGCTTGGCGTCATTCCTGCAAAAACGGGGCGTAAGCCCTCGATATGTCATCCAAAAAGGCCTCCTCGCCAAAGCGGGAGGCGACGCTCCGCCGGGCGGCGCCGGGATCGAAGTGCGCCCGGCCGGAAAGAAGGGCCGCCATCGCGTCCGCAAGGGCCGCGGCGTCCGCCCTGGGCACGAGCACCCCCATCTCCCGGGTCACCACGAACTCCGGCCCGCCGCACAGGGTGGCCACGACGGGGAGCCCGCAGGAGGCCGCCTCCCCGAGGACCACAGAGAAGGTCTCCCCCAGGCTCGGGAGCACGAAGGCGCGGCTTTCCCGCATGGCGTCCCGCAGCGCCTCGCGCGGGAGGAGCCCCGGAAAGTCCGTCATGTCCGCGATCCCCAGGGCCTTGGCGCGCTCCTTGAGGCCAGAGAGCGACGACCCGTCCCCGGCCACGGTCAGGGAGAAGCTTCGGGCGCCCCCGTCCCGCAGCATCTTGGCCGCGTCCAGGAGATAATCCATCCCCTTCAAAGGATCAAGGAGGGCCGCCGACAAAAAGCGGAAAGGCCCGCCGGCCGGGGCTTGGGCCGGGGGGCTGAAAAACTCGGTCAGGACCACGTTGCCCAAGACGTCCACGGAGAGCGCCGGGAAGAACTCGCGCATCTGGGACGCCAGGGCCGGGCTCACGGCAAGCACCCGGTCGGCCCGGGCGAGGACCCTGCCCGCGGTCCTCGTCAGGGCCGGAAAGCGCATGAGGCCCGCGAAGGGCCCGGTGTGCTCGGTAAGTACCAGGGGGGCCTTTACAAGGTTCGCCAGGGCCGCAGCGGCCCAGCCCGCGGGCCAGGCCACGTGGGCGTGGATGAGGGAGGGCCTTCCCCAGGCCTTCAGGGCCCGCTCCAGGGTCTGGCCGGCGAGTATGCGTAAAACCGGCTCCAGGAACCGGAAGCCGCCGTCCACGGGAAGCATCACCTCCTGGCGCAGCACCTGGATCCGGCCGTCCGCCTCCTCCCGCGCCGGCGGGTACTCCCGGAAGCCGATAAGCTCCCGGCCGCTCACCCAGCGGGGTTTGAGGACGAGTACCGCCACGTCGAACCTGCGCGAAAGCACCCGCGCCTGGTCTTGGATGAAGACCCCGGCCACCGGGCTTTCCGGCCCGGGGTAGGAGCCGGTCACGATGAGTATCCTGGGCTTCATTCCCCGCTCCTTCCTCCCTTGGGCGTAAAAAGCCCCGCCGCGATCCGCCGCGACTTGTCGGATATCCGCAGCAAAAGCCGCGGGAGCCTCGGGCGGACCAGCACCCGGTAGGAAACATCGAGGCGGCCAATCCGGTCGCGGAGGGCCATGTAACGGAAGCTTAAGGCCAGCGCGGCCCGGCCCCAGGGGCTCGCGGGATCGAAGCGGCCTTCCTCATCCAGAAATCGCGGCACGGCCGGGCTCCTTTTCCTTCTTCTGAAAAACCACGATGCTTGCGCTGTAGCCCCTGCCCCTGCGCTTCAGAAGCTCGTCCGCCGCGGCCAGCGGCCGGGCAAGGGCGCGGGTGCGGGCCTCGCTGCGGAACACGGCGCGGCAGAGGTTGCGCCAGGCCTTCTCCGCCACCCGGTAGGGGAGCCTGCTTCCGGCCTCGATGTTGCCGTTCAGAAGGAACGACACCGCGGGCCGCGCGGAAACCTTCGCAAGGCCGCGGCCTGCAAGGAAGTCCTCGATGAAATGCAGCGGCCGCACGACACCGTTTCCCCGGTAGGTGGAAAACTCCAGCACCGAGAAGGGCGAGTAGGGCATGGTGAGAACCGGGTCCATGAGGATGAAGAAGCCGCCCGGGGCCACTGACCCGGCGCAGAAGGAAAGCGCGTTCAAAAAGTCCTCGGCGCGCACCAGGTGATGGAGACAGTAGGAGGCGTTGACAAGCCGGAAGCGGCCCGAAAAGAGGTCCTGATCCACGGTCTTCAAGTCCTGGCGCACGGTTTTCACCCCTGGCAGGCTCTCCCGTATGCCGGAAAGCGCGTCCTCCGAG
>JAKAGN010000069.1 GCA_021815525.1 Deltaproteobacteria bacterium | reverse complement strand
TTCCAAGCCCTACGTGGACATGACCGTCTCGGTCATGGAAACCTTCGGGGTGCCGGTTACAAGGGAGGGCTATCAAAAATTTTCGGTTTCGGGTAAGAACGTCTATCTGCCCGGCGATTACGTGGTGGAGCCGGACGCGTCGGCCGCCAGCTACTTCTTCGCGGCCGGGGCCGTCTCGGGGGTCCCCGTGACGGTGGAGGGCGTGAGCCGCTCCTCGGCCCAGGGCGACATGCGGCTTTTGGGCGTACTGGAAAAAATGGGCGCCACCGTGCGCGAGTCCAAGTCTGGGGTCACCGTCACGGGCGGGAAGCTGAAAGGCGTCACCGTGGACATGGCCGACATGCCCGACGTGGCGCCCACCCTGGCTGCCGTGGCCGCCTACGCCGAGGGCGTCACGAGGGTCGATAACGTGGGACACCTGGCCGTCAAGGAAAGTAACCGCTTGACCTCCGTGGTGAGGGAGCTTTCCCGCATGGGTATAGAGGCCTCGACGGACGGAGAAAGCCTCGAAATAAGGGGAGGAACCCCCAGGCCCGCAGCCATCGAGGTCTACGACGACCACCGCATGGCCATGAGCTTCGCCGTTATGGGCCTGCGCGCGCCCGGAACCCTGATCCGGGAGGCCGACTGCGTGAAAAAATCCTTCCCGGATTTTTGGGACGAGTGGGAGAAGCTTTACGGATGAACCCCGCGCCCAACCTCTACCTCGTGGGCTACCGCGCCACCGGCAAGACCTCGGTGGGGCGCGCCCTGGCCGATGTCCTGGGCCGGGACTTCGTGGACGCCGACGCCCTCCTCACCGCCGAGGCCGGGGAGGACGTGGCCGGGATCGTGGCCCGGGAGGGCTGGGAGGGCTTCCGGGACCGGGAGTCCGCAATCCTGGCGCGGCTTTCCGCCTCCCGGGGGCTCGTGGTGGCCACCGGCGGCGGGGTGGTGACGAGGCCCCAAAACGTCGAGATGCTGCGCGCCACGGGGATAGTGGTGTGGCTCACGGCAAGCCCCGCCGTGATCGCGGCCCGCATGGGCGCTGACGTGAAGACCGCGAGCCTGCGGCCGTCGCTCACGGGCGCGGATGTCCTGGACGAGATCCGCTCGGTGCTTTCGGCAAGGGAGCCCCTTTACGCCGGGGCCGCCCACTTCACGGTGGCGACGGACGGAAAAAGCGTCGCACATATCCGCGACCTCGTCCTTAAGGAGACAGGTGAGAGCCATGCCGGGTAACACCTTCGGAACCCTCTTTCGAGTCACCACCTGGGGCGAAAGCCACGGCCCGGCCTTGGGCGCCGTCATCGACGGCTGCCCGCCGGGAATCGAGCTATCGGAGGATCACGTCCAGGCCATGCTCGACCGCCGCAAGCCCGGCGGAAGCGCCGCGTCCACCTCACGCCGGGAGGCCGACCGGGCGCGCATCCTCTCCGGCGTTTTCGAGGGCCTGACCACCGGCACCCCCATTTGTCTCATGGTGGAGAACACCGACCAGCGCAGCCGCGATTACGGAAAGCTGGCCCGGGTCTTCCGGCCCGGGCACGGCGATTACAGCTACTTCAAAAAATATGGCGTGCGCGACCACCGGGGCGGCGGCCGGGCCTCTGCCCGGGAGACCGTGGGCCGCGTGGCGGCGGGCGCGGTGGCGGCGAAGCTCCTTTCGATTCTCGGGATCTCGGTTTCAAGCTACACCGCCGAGATGGGGGGCATTGCGGCCGAAACCTGCGACCTTTCCCTGTGCTCCGAAAACCCATACGCCTGCCCGGACCCCGCGGCGGCCGAAAGGATCGAGGCCCGGGTCCGCGAGGCGAGGGCCTCCGGCGACTCCCTTGGCGGCGTGGTGGCGCTCGTCGCAAAGGGTGTTCCCCCGGGCCTGGGGGAGCCCGTGTTCGAGAAGCTGGACGCCAAGATCGCCTCCGCCATGATGGGCATAGGCGCGGTGAAGGGGGTGGAGATAGGCTCGGGATTCGCGGCCGCCCGCTCCACCGGCTCCCGGAACAACGACCCCATCACGCCTTCGGGCTTCTCCTCCAATAACGCCGGGGGGATCCTTGCGGGAATCTCCTCGGGCCAGGACATCATAGTGCGCGTGGCGGTGAAGCCCATACCATCCATCGCCCGCGGGCAGGAGACCATCGATACCTCTGGCCGCGCCGAGACGATAGTTGTGGGCGGCCGCCACGACGTGTGCGCCATCCCCCGCGTAAACGTCGTCCTGGAGGCCATGATGATGCTCCTCCTTGCGGACTTCGCGCTGCAACAACGCGCCATTGCGGGGTGGTGAGGGAAAAAAACAGGCCTCCGGCGGCCGGTCTTTTTGCTCCTCTTCCGCGCGACAATTGTTGACCGGTGAAGTACGAAGCCCATAAAACCTGCGGAGCGTTGCGCAGCAACGCGGAGCAATTATCGGGGGTCCGGGGGGACGTAGTCTCCCCGGCCGCCGGAGGCGCGCCTTTGCCTTTTTCTTTTTCGGAAGCGACATGGAAAGCGACTTTAAACGCGATAAGATCACGATCGGAATCGTCGGCGGAACCGGGCTCATGGGCCAGTGGTTCCGCCGTTTTTTTGAGGGAGCCGGGCACGGAGTCCTTTTCTGCGGCCGCAAGACGGAGCTTTCCGAGGCGGAGCTTGTACGGCGCTCGGAGGTGGTCATACTGAGCCTGCCGCTGGCGGCGGCCATGGATGCGGCCAAAAGGCTGGGGCCGCTTCTGACGGAAGGCCAAGCCCTCATGGACTTTTGCTCCCTGAAGGCGGGTATTTGCCGGGCCATGCTGGAAAGCACCGTGGCCGAGGTTTGCGGCGCCCATCCCCTTTTCGGACCCACGACGGCGGGGCTTTCCGGCCAGAACGTCATCCTGTGCCCCATGCGGGGCGCGCGCTGGAAGGACTGGCTTTCGGCGGAGCTTGCGGCCGGCGGGGCGCTGGTCACCGAAACCGATCCGGCCGTCCACGACCGCCACATGGCGGTGGTTCAGGGCTTGACGCACTTCGCCACCATCACCTTAGGCCGGACTCTGGCCGACCTTGGCCTTGCGCCGGAATCGCTCCTTCCCTACGCCACCCCGATATTCCGGGCCAAGCTGGCGCTCGTCGGGCGGCTATTCGCCCAGGACCTCTCCCTTTACGCCGGGCTCGTGGGGAAGAACCCGGAGACGGAGGCGGTCCTTGCCGCCTTCGAGAAGGCCGCGGCCGCGGCCCGCGAGGCCCTGGTGGGAAACGGCGACCCCGGGGCCGGGCTTTCGTTTTTGGGCGCGGTAAGGGATTTTCTGGGGGATTTTCCGGCCCGGGGATTCGCGGAAAGCGACGCCTTTTTGGCGGTCCTTTCAGACGAGGCCCGAAAAAATCAGAAGAACGGCAAGCCATGACACGCCCGGACCCGGCCAATATCTTCGGAATCGCGCGTCTTTCGGCGCGTAACCCGCGTTTCGCCGCGGCCGTGGCCGTGCGGCGCGCGGCCGAGCTTGCGTGCCGCGCCGTTCCGGGTTTCGTGACGCCGCATCCCGTGGAGATCGTGGTGGCGGTATCATCGGCCTGCGAGCTTCGCTGCGAAATGTGCGGCATAAGAAAAATCATGAAGCGGCCGCAGTTCCGCGGAAAACGCATAACGCGCGCCGAGCTTTTCCCGGCACTTTGCGAGGCCGCCTCGTGGCGCCCCCGGCCCTACGTGAAGCTCACGGGCGGCGAGCCGCTCCTTCTTGGGGGCGAGCTTTTGGGGATGCTCGAGGATTGCCGCCGCTTAGGCCTTCCATCCCGCCTTTCCACCAACGGCGTGCGCCTGGCCGACCCCGCCATCGCGCGAAGCCTGGTAAAAACCGGGGTCAACGTGGTGACGGTTTCCCTGGACGGCCCCCGCGAGGTCCACAACGCCATGCGGGGCCGGGATTTCGCCTTCGACCGCACACACCGGGGCATCCGGAACCTCCTCGAAGCCCGGGCCGCATCCGGCGGCAAGCGGCCCTTGATCCAGGTCTCCAGCGTGATCTCACCCGCGAACCAGGGGCGGCTTTTCGAGCTTTTTTCGGTGGTAAGGGAGCTTTCGCCCGACTGGTGGAACGTCCAGCTCCTAAACTACGTGTCGCCTTCGGCGCGCATCGAGGCCGACGCCCTCGCCCGCAGCTGGGGCCTCTCACCCGGGGCCTGGGACGCCTTCGAGACCGATGCCGCCCGCCTCGTGAACCCAAGCCTCGTCGCCCGGGAGATTCTGCGGATAAGGCGCGGGCGGCCTGGCTTCGTCGTAAGCTTTCTTAACGCCGGGGGCTTCGATGTTCAAACCATGAGGGCCTACCACGCGGGAAGCGGGACGCCGCTTTCGAGGAGCCGCTGCCGGGTGCCGTCGTTTGCCATGCACATCGTTCCCAACGGCGATATGGTCTTTTGCATCGACTACCCCTATGTTACCTACGGCAACATCCGAAGCGGCCGCCTGAAGGAGGCCTGGCGATCGGAGCGGGCGGAAGGCTTCCGGCGCATGATGGAGCGCCACCGGCGAAGCTCAAGCGCGAACCCGCCCCAGTGCCTGCGCTGCAACTGGATGTTCAACTGAAGGGGCGGCTTTTTCTCGATGGGAGCATCTGCATGGGTTTTTACCGGCGGGCTATCGATGGAATCGGGCGCTTTCTTGCGCCGGAGCTTCCACCGGAGCGGGCGTGGAAGCGTGACCTTTCCGTAATAGCTTCCGCGTGGTTCCTGGTGCGGCTTCCGCTCGTCGTGTGGATGGCGCCTCCCCTCGTCCAGTGCGACAGCTTCTGGTTCCAGTCCTTTGCAGGCACCCTGAGGGACCCCCACTCGCCCTTTCTATACGGCCAGTTCCGGAATTTTTTCGGGCCCTTCTGGACCGCGCCGGTCCAGCACGCGCTGGTGCTTTTCTGCGCCTGGATGCTCTACTGGCTGGGGAAAAGCCTCGCGGGGCGCGCCTCGGGCCTTTGCGCCGGGCTTTGCGCCGCTCTCTACGGCGGCTTCGTGCTTTATGCTCAGTCCCTCATGAATGAAATCCTTTTCATCTTTTTCCTGGTTTCCCATGTTTCACTTCTCGCTCTCGGGCTTTTCCGTGAAAGGGACAATGGCCGGACGTTCCTGCCCTGGCTTTTCCTGTCGGGCGTCGCGGCCGGGCTCGGCTCCAACGTGCGGGCCGTGCTCCAGTACCAGCCGGTGATACTTGCGATGACGATACTGCCTTTTTATCTTGGAAGGCCGCGTATACTCCGGTATTTCAAGCTGGCTTCGGCCATAGCCTTAGGATTTTCGCTGGTGGTGGTTCCGGTCGAGCTTGCCACCTGGCGGGTTTTCGGGAAGTTCACACTTTCCACGGGGCTGCCCAAGGCCGCCATGTACAGGCTGGTTTGGGACGAGGCCGCGCCTCTTTCGGCCGTGGACACGGGAGGCGATCCGGTCCTCACGGCGATCCGCGATTACCTGGCCGGGGTGGGGAAGGACGACAACGTCATCTGGGGCAGCGCCTACGTTCACATACGGGAGAACATTCTCGGCCTGCACTCGGGGGACAATGCGCGGGACAATCAAGCCGTGGACCGCATGGTGATGAGATTGTGGCGGCGCTACGTGGCCACCTATCCTGTCAGGTACACCGCATATTCGCTCTCGATCCTCGCCGCCACAATGTCGTCTTCCGACTTGTTTGAAAACCAGTGGAACAACAGCATTGCCGTTTTGAACGATAACAACCTCACCGGGCCCTTCGTGGCCATAAGGTATTTGAAGCGGCCGGGAGCGAACGCCATAAGGTATATCGGAAGCTTTTACACGGCTCTCACGGCGCCTTTTCTGATACTGCCGCTGACGGTGGTGGTTCTTCTGCGGGGCGCGTTTTTGGGCATGGGCCCCCCCGGTCCCCGGCGCCTCTTCTTTGCCTGCCTTTACGCCACCATGTTCTACCTTCTCGTGCCGCAGTTTTTCGTGAGCATAGGGATCGTGCGATACCGCTACCCCTTCGACATGCTCTATTGCCTCGTCCTTGGAATCGTGGCCATGCACCCGATAAGCCTCAGGCCCCGGAAAAACCTTTCCGGCGCGGCTCCGGGCGGGGAGGGGCCATGTGCGGCATCGCGGGAAGGGTAGGGGGGCGGCCCCTGGGGGAGAAGGCCTGGGAGGGCGTGCTCGGCGTAATGGCCCACCGGGGCCCGGACGGCTTGGGCCTTGCGACCTTTCCCGGCGCGGGCCTCGCCCACGTGAGGCTTTCCATACAGGACGCCAGCGAGGCCGGCCGCCAGCCCATGACGGATCCCACGGGCCGCTACACCATCGTCTACAACGGCGAGGTCTACAACGACGGCAAAATCCGCTCAGGCCTCGAAGCCGAAGGCCTTGTTTTCCGCTCCCGCACAGACACCGAGGTTGTGCTGGCCTCGTTCATCAGGAAGGGCCCGGCCTGCCTTTCGGATTTTTCCGGCATGTTCGCCTTCGCGGTGTGGGACGAGCTGGAAAAGACCCTTTTTCTCGCCCGGGACCGGCTTGGGGTAAAGCCCCTTTACTACGCGGAAAAGGGCGGCGTTTTCTACTTCGCCTCCGAGATAAACGCGATCCTTAAAATGGGCTTCGGCCCAGTAGAGCCCGATCCGGCGGCCGCGGCCTACTTCCTCCAGTTCCGCCACAACGACCTTTCAGAAACCATCGTGAGGGGCGTCCGCAGGTTTCCGCCCGGCTGCTTCGCCTTTTACCGAAAGGGGCGGGTCGAAATTAAATCCTGGTGGAGGATTCCGCCGGCGCGTCCCGAGCCGGCGCGGGATCGGCCGGCGCTCCTTCGCGGGCTCCTTTCGGACGCGGTCGCGGAGAACCTGCGCGGCGACGTGCCGGTGGGGCTTTTCCTCTCGGGAGGGGTGGATTCCTCGGGGCTTCTGGCGTTGATGTCGCGCGGCAAGGAGCCGGTCGAGACCTTTTGCGCCGCCCTTCCGGGCCTCTCGGCGGCGCGGGGCATCCCGGCCCTTGTGCGGCGCTTCGGAAACCGCCACGCCGAGGTCCCGGTGGACGTCTCCGCCGCCGGGCTCCTTGCCCGCATCGTGTGGCACTTCGGCGAGCTCAACGCGGACCCGGCGGCCATTCCCCTTTACCTCCTGGCGGAAAGGGCCGCGGGGAGCGTGAAGGCCGTGTGCTCCGGGGAGGGCGCTGACGAGCTTTTCGCGGGCTACGAGCGGCTGTACATCCTTCACCACGCGCGCCGCCTCGGGGGGATATTCCCAAGGGCCGCGCTCCTCGCGCTTCCCCGGATACTGAAGCGCGTGCCGCCGGACTGGGGGAACCTCGTCTTCCGCTATTTTTCCATCCTGGTCCCGGAGGGCCTGGGCCGGCTCGACCGCTTCCTCCGCGACCTCGACGATCCCAGGCGGAGCTACCTGGCCCTCGAGTCGGTGCTCCTTCCCTCCGAGATGCGGGGCTTGATACTTCCCCGGCATCTGTCGGAATTTTCCCTGGAGCGGCTCGCCGAGAACCTCATGGAGCCCTGGTTTACGCCGGGCGGGAGCGTGTCGGAGGCGCTTTCCTTCGAGATGGCCAACCGGCTTTCCACGGACCTTCTCATGAAGTGCGACGCCATGACCATGGCCCACGGCCTGGAGTGCCGCGTGCCTTACCTGGATCACCGGCTGGTGGAGGCCGCCCTTTCCGTGCCGCTTTCCGAGAACCTGGGCCTTTTTCAAAACAAACGGGCGCTTAGGGCGGCCCTCGCGCCGCTTCTGCCCGAGGACGCCGCGCGGCGGCCCAAGGAGAACTTCTTCGTGCCCATCCACGCGTGGCTGGCGGCCCTCGATCCCTGGGTCCGGGAGCTTCTCTCGGAGCGGGCCGTGGCGCGCCAGGGCATGTTCGACCCGGGCAAGGTGCGCGAGATGGTGGAAAAATACCGCGCCGGCAAGCTCTTCTGGGCGCGGGCGGTGTGGAACCTCGTGAACTACGCCCTCTGGCACGAGATATACGTGGAAAACGGCGGCAGGAAGCCGGGGGAGGAATTTTTACCGGGCGGGGCTATTTTCTGACGCGGCGGGCGCAGGCCAGGCGCGCCAGCAGCAGGCTCATGCTTATGGCCGCGCGCACGGGGTTGAGAGATGACTCTCCCACCCGGCGGTAGTAGTTGATTGGTATGGTCTCCATGCGCCAGCCGCCGAGGATGGCCCACATGGTGATGGTGGAGGTGAAGCTGAAGCCGTCGGGAAGCTTGCTCCACACCGACTCGCACAGATCGCGGGAGAATACGCGCATTCCGCTGTTCAAGTCCCGCACCGGGACCCCGGCGACGAGTGACGCGGCGCGGTTGAAGAGGCGTTTCACGGCCGCGCGGGCCGGGGTTTCCATCACCACCGGGCCGGTGCGCGCGCCCACCGCCATGTCGCAGCAGCTCATTTTTTGAACGAGAAGGCGGATGTCCCCCACCGGGTAGGAGCCGTCCGCGTCCACTATGGCGATCCAGGGCGCGGCGCCCTTCTCGATGCCGGTCTTGAGGGCCCGGCCGTAGCCTTGGTTTTTCGGGTGCCGCACCAAGGTCACGTGGGGGCCCCAGGAGGAAAGCGGCGCAACGGGCCGGGGGGAGCCGTCGTCCACGATCACCACGCGGTAAGTCCAGCGCCCGTCAAGGGCCGCGTCTATGGCGGCTATGGTCTGCGCCACCACGGAGGGGTCCTCGTCGTAGACCGGGACCACCACGTCGAGGGCCGGGGCTTCCGCGCCCCTTGCGGGCCGTTCGCGGGATTTGCCGCTTTCCTTCATCGGGAAAGGATCGTCCCGATGAAGCAGCCCCCGCCGCCTCCCGAGCTTTTGGACGAGGACTTGGCGCTGGTTCCGCTTCCCCCGCCGCCCTGGGGCTCCTGGCCCGGGAGGTAGGCGTAGGGGGCCGTGAGGAGCACGATCCGGAAGCCGATGGTCTTGTTGGTGACGGCTGGCGCGGTGGGCGCGCGGTTGGCGGAGGAGCAGTCGGAGCCGGGCGGCATGTAGGCGTCGTCCTGGAATGATCCGCCCCGGGTGATGCGGGCGTCGCCGGTGGCGGGCCCGGCGGGGTTGGTCTGGGCCGCAGCGGCATAGCTTCCGTAGTAGTCCAGAACCCATTCGGAGACGTTGCCGTGCATGTCGTAGAGGTTGCCGTTTCCGTTGGACTCCCAGCGGGTGGGGAGCTTCAGGCCCACGCGGTGCGGCCAGGGCTCCCCGGCCGTAACCGTGTTGTCCCGGAACCAGGCGTAGTCGCCCAGGTTGGCGTCCGTTATTTCCGGTGAAAAGGCCATGAGGCTCCCCAGGGAGCCCACCCGGGCCGCGTACTCCCACTCGGCCTCGGTGGGGAGCCGGAACCAGTTGCCCCCGGCGGCCGCGTTCCTGGCGGCGCAGTAGCTCATGGCGGCGGTCCAGGATATGTAGGAGGCGGGGTACTGGTCGTCCTCGTCCTGGGTCGCGCCCTGGTGGGCCCCCTCGCGGTACGCGCCCAGATCGTCCAGCCACGGCCGGGTGCCCATGACGGCGAACCATTCCCCCCTCGTCACCTCGCGGGCCCCAAGGTAAAAGCCGGAAACCGTCACCGAGTGGGCCGGCTTTTCGTCCTCGTTGGCCTCGGCCGTGTTGCTGCCCATGGTGAAAGTGCCGCTCGTGAGCCACACGAAGCCGTTGCTGGATGGCGCGGCGGGCAGGGATCGCGGAAAGAGCGCGGACAGGA
>JAKAGN010000068.1 GCA_021815525.1 Deltaproteobacteria bacterium | reverse complement strand
GCCCGCGGCGGGCGGGACCTCATGCAGGGGCCGCCCCTGGGGCTCATGTACCTGGCCGCGATCCTGAGGAAAGCCGGTCACGAGTGCCGGATCGTTGACCTGCGCCTTTCGCGGGACGTCGAAGGCTGCGCGGAAAAGGCCATACGCGGCTTTTCGCCGGACATAGTGGGGATAAGCGGCTTCTACAACGAGGCCAATGGCGTCCACATGGCCTCGGCGCTCGCAAAGACGATCGGAGGGCCGGGGCTGCCGGTGATGGCGGGGGGGCCCTATGCCACGGCCTACCCGGAGGAGGTCCTGGCGGACCTTAACATCGATCTGGCGGCGGTGGGGGAGGGTGAGCGCTCCATTGTTCCGGTGGTTTCGGCGCTCCTTGCGAATGAAACGGAGGCGCTGGCGGAAATCCCAGGCATCGCCTACCGGTTTGAGGGGCGGGTGGTGAAAACCGGCCCGGCCCTTTTGGTGGACGACCTGGACGCGCTTCCGCACCCGGCCTGGGATCTCGTGGATATTTCGGCCCACGCGGGCGCGCGGCGCTTCTGCCACCTTCCGCACAGGCGCTACATGCCGCTTTTCACGTCCCGCTCCTGCCCCTGGCACTGCATTTACTGCCACAACGTGTTCGGGAAGAAGTTCCGCGCGCGGAGCCCCGAAAGCGTGGCTGAAGAGATCGAAATCCTGGTTTCGCGTCACGGAATCGAGGAGATCGAGATAGTTGACGACATATTCAACCTCGACACCGCCCGCGCCGAGGCCGTGTGCGATAAGATCACGGCGCGAGGCCTAAGGGTGAGGCTCTCGTTTCCGAACGGCGTGCGCACGGATATTCTGACGCCGCGTCTTCTAGAAAAAATGAAGGCCGCCGGGACCTACATGATGGGGGTCGCGGTGGAGACGGGCTCCAAGAGGCTCCAGCGCGAGATACGCAAGAACCTGGATCTTGCGAAAGTTTTGCGAAACATCGCGCTTTGCCGCAAGATGGGCATCATGACCATAGGCTTTTTCATGATGGGCTTTCCCGGCGAGACCGTGGCCGAGATGGAGGAGACCATCGCCTTCGCCCGGCGCTCGAAATTGAACTTCGCCACCTTCTCCACGGTGCGGCCCTTCAAGGGGACGAGGCTTTGGGACATGGCGGGCGGGGAATCCGCGGGCCTAACGCCAAAGCACTCCACCTACCTCGACCGCACCGGAAACATCTCGGGCGTGCCGGACGCGGTTTTCCGGCGGCTGGTCAGGAAAGCCTACTTAAGCTTCCACGCCACGGCGCTTTCGCGCATCTTCCTTTCGGGCGCCTTCCGCCACGTGAGCCTGGCCGGGCCGCTTTCGGTTTTCCTCTCGCAGGTGGCGCCGGGCTTCGGCGCTCCGGGTTTTCTCAAGGGCTTTAAGCTATTGCAAGGGCCTCGCGTTTGAATTAAAAGAGTGAATCCGCCCCCGGGCGATGGACATCCGGCCCGGCGCTTCCCCTTTCGCCATTCAAAGGAGAAAATTCATGGACCAAGCGACGCTTCATCCCGATCTGCCGCTTCTCCAGGACGCCGAGCTGAAGGACAAGATCGTCCTGGTGCGGGTGGATCACAACGTCGTCAAGAAGGGCCTGGTGGAGGACCCCTACCGCATAGAATCCACCATCGGGACCCTCTACTACATCGTGGAGCAGGGCGGGCGGCTGATCCTCATGACCCACGTGGGCCGGCCCTACGACAAGAAGACCGGAACCATCACCGTGAAGGAGGACTCCTCGGTCAGGCCCGTGGTGGAGTACCTTGAACGCAAGCTCCACGCCAAGTTCGTGGTGCCCACCTTTCCGGTGGACGAGAAAAACGGCATCGAGCAGATAGACACCTCCATAAACTGGCACATAAGGGACCTCCTGGCCCGCAAGGTGGGCGGCATTTATCTTCCCAACACCCGGTGGTTCACGGGCGAGGAGACCAAGGGCCCTAGGCGGGACGCCTTTGCGCGCCAGCTCGCGGGCCTGGCGGACGTCTTCGTGAACGACGCCTTCGGCTCCTGGCAGCCGCACGCATCCACCTTTGACGTCACCCGTTACCTTAAAAGCTACGCCGGGTTTTTGCTCCAGAAGGAGCTGACTAACCTGAGGCAGGTCCTGGATCCTGCGAGGCCTTTCGTGGCGGTGGTGGCGGGCGCGAAGTACGACACCAAGATCGGCCCCCTGAAGGAGATATACAAGAAGGTGGACCGGCTCATCCTGGGCGGCGTCATGTACAACACCTTCCTTTGCGCCAAGTACGGCATCAAGGTGGCCGGCGTGGGCGAAAGCGATATCGAGGCCGCCAAGGAGCTGGTGGCCCAGGACGCGCAGGCCAGGAAGATCGTGGAGCTTCCCGTGGTGGTGGAGTCCGACATCCTGGGCCGCGAGGAAGGCAAGTACCGCAAGGTGAGGGTTGCTGATTTCGTCCCGGGCAGGCAATACGGCTACTTCCTGGACGTGGCGGCCGAGTCGTTCGAGTCGAAGGATGTGGCCGAAACCATGCTGGGAGCCAGGACCATCTTCGTCAACGCCGTCATGGGCTTCACGCCGCACTTCACCGAGGGCTCCGCCAAGCTCGATTCCACCATCGACAAGAACCGCGACGCCATGAAGCTCTACGGCGGCGGCGACACGCTCCAGGAGTTCAAGAGCCTAAGCCCGGGCCTCTACCTTTCCGCCATGGACGACGCCCAGTACTACTTCTTCACGGGCGGCGGCGCGGTCTTGAAGGTGATCGAGGAGGGCAACCCCTACGGCATGGAGCCGGTCCAGGCCCTCATGGAGAACAAGAAGAATGCGAGCGCATGAGGCAAGGGCGTTGACGCCCGAACGCGGACGCAAGGGCGTGCGGCGCATAGCGGCCGGGATAGACCAAAACCAGCTTTCGGCGGACATGGCGGAGCTGGTGAACTTGGCCCTTTCCCTGGGCGCTGACGACGCGGGAGAGCTTACGCGGGAGGGCATCCTCTTCGACGAGGCGGCCGATGGCGGAGCGGACGCGGTGAACCTCTTCGTGAGCGCCCACTGGCCGCTCAACTATCCCAACGATTCCTTGAAGGACGCCCTGCGCGCCTTTTCGCGGGCCGTCTTCTTCAGGGTGAAGACGCCCAAGGACATGCCCGATTACGGCCACGGGCCCATCATGGACCGCGCGCACCTGCCGTTCTACGAGAAGGTGAGCGAGATAGCGGCGAAGGTGGAGGCCGCGGCCTTTTACATGGGCCATCACCTTACCCTGGGCTTCGGGGCCGGCAACTGCCGGGCCATCTACTGCGCCAAGCAAAAGCGCTGCATGGCGGCCGTCCGGGGGCGCGTGTGCGTTAACCCCTACAAGGCCAGGCCCTCCATGATCGCCGCGGGGCTAAATCCCGAGGGCATGGCGGACGCCCTCAAATGGCCCCACTGGAACGACGAGACCGGGCCGCTGTTGGCAGGCATCGTCTTCATAGCCTGAAAGGGCGCCGAAAACGCGATCCGCGGCGTTGCTGCTCAAACCGAACGTCGGTCACGTACGAAAAGTACGCTCCCTCGTTCGTTTTTCGCGCGCCTTGCGGCTCATCGTTTTCGACGCCCTTTCGATGGGCTATGTTTCAAAAACTAAATAAGGAGGTTCCGATGAAGCCCAGAGGCCCCTTGATGATCGAGCACAGGCTGATCGAGCGGATGCTTAAGATCGTGCAGGTGAAGATCGCCGCCATGCGCGAAAGCGGAAAAGCCGATCCGGTCTTCATCGACACGGTGGTGGATTTCGTGCGTACCTACGCCGACCGCACCCATCACGGCAAGGAGGAGGACATCCTGTTCAAGCTCCTCGCCGAAAAGCCCATGTCCGAAACAGACCGGGCCATCATGCGGGAGCTTCTCGACGAGCACGTGTTCGGTCGCAACATCGTGAAGGCCCTGGTGGCGGCCAAGGACGATTACCTGGCCGGAAACGGCGAGGCCGTGGCGGTAATCGTGCAACAGCTCGAAACTCTGGCGAAGTTCTATCCCGAGCACATAAAAAAAGAGGACAAGGTCTTTTTCCCCTCAACGGAAAAGCTCTTCTCCCAGGAGGAACTGGACCGGCTGCTTCGGGATTTCTTCGAGTTCGACCAAAGGATGATCCACGAAAAGTACGAGTCCGTGGTGGCCGGCTTGAAGGAATGAGAAAGCGGGGAGTCACGATGGGCGAACGCGGTTTACAGAGGTGAATTGCATGATGAAGAGGCGCAGAGACGCAATTCTCTACAGGGAGCGGGTCATGCCCACGGACCTGGACGAGCTCCAGTACCTCGCCCGCAAGTGGGGTGCCGATAACGTCACGGTCATGGAAACCTCCCGGGTCATCCTGGACCCCAGGGTGCGCTTCAAGTGCATGATCCCCAAGTGCTACATGTCGGGCGGGTGCAGCCATTGCCCACCGAACGGTTATAGCCTCGAAGAAATTCGCGGCAAGGTGGCCTCCCACGCCTGGGCGGTTTTTTTCCGGGTCAAGGTGCCGCCCTCCATCATCGCGGCCAAGGGCTTAGGGGCCGACATAGCCAAGGGAGTGATGGACCCCGCGGGGAACCTCATGAACCTCGGGGCCCACTACATGCTTACCTTCTCCATAGTGCGGCTCCTCCAGAAAACCGCGCGCCGCATGGGTTACGCCGCAGACGGCGTTTTCGCGGCCGGCAACTGCCGGGACGCCCTGTGCCATTTCCAGCCCAACTGCCGCCACATGGCCACCGGCAAGTGCCGCCACCCAGGCCTTTCCGCGCCCTCGATGGAATCTTGCGGCATGGATGCCTTCTCGATGGGGGCCCGGGCCGGCTGGGACGTGTTCCCCATAGGCGGCACCTGCGGGCCCGACAGCGTGGGCACGGGAAGCCTGATGGGGCTTGTCCTCGTAGGCCCTTCCCGGCCCGGAAGTCCGGCGGAGAAGCCCGGTAGGGAGCCGCTCTCGGACGGCGACCCGGTCACGCGCCCGGACGAGGACTTCCGGGGCAACTTCCAGCGGGTGGTCCGGGACCTTTCACGCAACCGCGCGGCCTACCGGCAGGCCCACGTGTCCTTCCGCCAGGCCCCGGGCATGGCGCGCAAGGGAAAAACCTGGGCGAGGCTCGCCAAAAATCTCCACGAGCTTTCCGGCTCCTGGATGGAGGTGCTCTACACCCTCCGGCTCATCCTTACGGGCAGGCCGAAGAAGCACGGCGGCCCTGCGTAATCGCAACCGGACATGACAATAGGACGGATTTTCGCTTGAAACTCATTGTAAAAAAGCAGGATCAAAAGGCCGACTAAAAACGATGAAATGCAAGGCGCGCGAAAAGCGAACAAGGGAGCGTACTTTTCGTACGTGACCGCGCTTCGCTTTGAAGCGCAACGAAGCAGTTCGCGTTTTTGGGCGGCCTTTGAGGAGGATTCATGCCTGAAAGCATCAAGGCCATAATGGAGCCGCGTTCCATAGCGGTGGTGGGAGCAACGGACCGCAGGGGCAGCGTGGGCCGGGCCGTGGTCACCAACATCATCGAGGGCGGCTTTTCGGGGGTGCTGTACCCCGTCAACCCGCGCGCGAAGTCGGTGGTGTGCAACCGAGCCTATCCCAGCATCACCGAGATCCCCGGCGAGATCGACATGGCGGTCATCATCGTGCCCGCGCCTCTTGTCGCCAAGGTGATCCACGAGGCGGCCGACAAGGGCGTGAAGGGCGTGGTGGTGATCACCGCGGGCTTCAAGGAGGTGGGCGGCGAAGGCGTAAAGCTTGAAAACGAGGTGAAGGCCGCGGCCTCCGAGCGCGGCATACGGCTCGTGGGCCCCAACTGCCTGGGGGTCATCAACACCGATCCCGCCTTCTCCATGAACGCAAGCTTCGCCCAGACCATGCCCAAACCCGGCAACATCGGCTTCATCTCCCAGTCGGGAGCCTTGTGCACCGCGGTCCTGGACCTCGCCAAGGGCCGGGACATCGGCTTTTCCAAGTTCATCAGCTTCGGCAACAAGGCGGACGTCAACGAGGTGGAGCTTCTCCAGTACCTGGCCGAGGACCCCCAGACCTCGGTGATCCTCATGTACCTGGAGGACATCTCCGACGGCCGCCGCTTCGCCAGGGTGGCCAGCGAGGTCACCTGGAAGCACTTGAAGCCGATACTGGCCATCAAGAGCGGCCGCTCGGAGGAGGGCGCGCGGGCGGCCTCCTCCCACACCGGGTCGCTCGCCGGAAGCGACGCGGCCTACGACGCCATCTTCCTCCAGAGCGGCATCCAGCGGGTGGAGGACGTCAACGAGATGTTCCACTACGCCGAGGCCTTCTCCCGTATGCCGCTGCCGGAGGGCGGGCGCATCGCCATCGTGACCAACGCCGGCGGGCCCGGCATAATGACCACCGACGCCGCCGTGCGCCACGGGCTCACGCTCTCCCGCTTCAGCGCCGAAACCGAGGAGGCCCTGGCCGGGCACCTGCCGCCCACCGCCAACATCCACAACCCCGTGGACGTGATCGGAGACGCCGATTACCACCGCTACGAGCTGGCCTTGAAATCGACCCTCATGGACCCTGGCGTGGACGGCGCCATCGTTGTCCTTACGCCCCAGAAGATGACCGACGTCCTGGAAACCGCCCAGATCGTCCCCAAGGTGATGGAGGGCATCAAAAAGCCGGTTCTGTGCTCCTTCATGGGCATCGTGGACGTGTCCGCCGGCGTCAAGTATCTGGTGGAGCACAACATCCCCAACTACAGCTTCCCGGAGGCAGCGGTGCGCGCCTTCGCCTCCATGGTGCGCTTCTCCGAGCGCCTCGCCCCGGGCCGCAGCCAGAAGCGTCGGAGCGTAAGCTACTCGGTGGAAAAGGAGGCCGTGGCGGCCCTGATCGCGGAGAAGCTCGCCTCAGCCGACAACGTTCACCTTCCCGAAAAGGAGGCCAACGAAATCCTGCGGCTCTACGGCTTTCCGCTTTTGAAAAGCCGTCTCGTGACGAGCGAGGACGAGGTGGAGGCGGCCCTCTCATTCGTGGGGCCGCCCGTGGCCATGAAGATTTCCTCCCGGGACGTGGTCCACAAGTTCGACGTGGGGGGCGTTATCCTCAAGATCGAAACCCCGGACCAGGCCCGCGAGGCTTACAGGAAGATTCTCGCATCGGTGAAACGCGCCGCCCCCGACGCCCGGGTGGACGGCGTCCTCATGGAAAAAATGGCCAAGGGCGGCACCGAGGTCATCCTGGGCGCGCACCTGGACCCCAAGTTCGGGCCCCTTTGCATGTTCGGCCTGGGCGGCACCTTCGTGGAGGCCATCAAGGACGTCACCTTCCGCCTGGCCCCCATGTGGGAGCTTTCGGCCGAGGAGATGATCCGCTCCATAAAGAGCTTCCGCATACTCCAGGGCGTGCGGGGAAACCCGCCCGCCGACATCGAGGCCATCAAGGACTGCATCCTAAGGATGTCCCAGCTGGTGAGCGACCACCCCGAGATCGTGGAGATGGACCTAAACCCGGTCATCGTCTACGCCGAAGGCCTTGGCTGCACAGTGGCCGACAGCCGCATCATGCTCAAGAAAGCTTGAGGCGACAGCGGATTTGCGGCCGGCGTCACACGGGATCCACCTTTACGATGAAGGAGGCGGACTCGACATCGGGAAGTGAAATTTCCACAAAGGGAAAAGCGCAGTTGACGGCGCCCGTGAGGCCGTCCAGGGACTCCGGCATGGCGGAGCGCCGAATTTCCGCCTCCGTGAGGCCCTTTTCGGAGGCCCCTGCAAAAAAAGGCCACCGGATGCTCCAGCCTTTTGCTAACCTGTGTGCCTTGGTGAGGATATTGAGCGCCAGCTCGCCCGCCGTGAGGAGCGCCTGAGGCTCGATGAAAAGGATGTCGTGGAGCCCGTAATCATGCACGAGCCGGCCGTAATCCGTCGGCTTCTCCACCCTGGCCACGGGCGCCAGGAGCGATGAGACGCCTCGGATTTTTTCCCTGTCGGGCTCGGACGTGAAGCCCAGCCTCCAGGTTATCGTGGCTTTCCTCATGACGCGGACCCCGCCGTGGAGTTGAGGTCAATATAAATTACAGCCTGTTGCCGCCAACTCTTTCCGCCGCCCGCCGGAAAAGGTCGGCCGCTCCATAGAGCACATGTTGATGTTTCCGATGTCGAACGACGCTCTATCATACCAAAGGGTTAAGAGGGATTTCAATGAACAGGGCACTGCCAAGTCTCTTCATTTTGGTACTCGCCATTTTTCTCGTGGTGCATTCGATGCCGGGGTTTACAAAGGAAGCGCCTTCCATCGACAAGGCTTCATCTGCTGGCGGCCCCCCGTGGCTTGGCGCGGAGCTGCGGCAGAAGGATGACTGGAAGGCGGTCATAACCATCACGCGCCTTGGCATGGGATCATTGTCTGGAACGATCCATTTCGGGCGTTTCGATTGCGGCGGAGACTTGATCTATGACGGCCGCAGGGACGGCGGGTATGTTTTCAGAGAGAACCTGACCTACGGATCATGCAGGAAGGGCTGCGACGTCTGGATCAAGGATGACGGCAGCGAATACAGGGAGACGTGCTCGGGAAGCCTGACGGGCGGAGGCCCGCTCGAAAATGGCCAGGGCGCATCCGCCAATGTTTCGTGGCTGAAAAAGGAGCTTCGTGAGGCCGATGCATGGAAGGCCAGAATACGAATCGTCCGGCTCGATATAGGCTCCTTGGCCGGAACCATCCATTTCGTCCGTTTCGGCTGCGGAGGCGACCTGATCTACGAGGGCAGGAGCAACGGAGAGTATGTTTTCAGGGAGTCGCTCACCTATGGCGACTGCAAGAAGGGCTGCATGATCTGGCTCAAGGAGGATGGCGGCGCCTACCGGGAAACCTGCGGCGACAAGCTGGAAGGCGGCGGCTCCCTGACCTTGGGGGACTGACGGCCCATATTTCGGGATAATCACTTACCACAATCACAATTCGGCCAGGGCTTTGGAGCTGGGCGTTTCAACTTCAGAGTTCTTATATATTGATCGATTTTTTTTGCCTTGTAGTGGGCGACCCAGTCGAACACAGTCAGTCCTTCATCGTCCTTAAGGAATAAGTTCGCTCCATTTTCTACCAGAAAACGGAAGATATCAACCTGATCATCATAAACGGTTTCAAAAATCGCTGTTCTTTTGTGGTCCAAGCGCTGGTTTGGGTCTGCTCCGTATTGTATAAGCAGTCGGGCCTTTGCAAGCGTATCTGAGGACGGGCTTGGTTTAGACCTGTAAGCATAGGGCAATGCACACTCCAAAGGCCCTCCCAAGCGGGAATCGGCACCCGCGTCCAAAAGCAGCTTGACGTCAGCCGGGCTGCCATCCATTGCGGCATACATCAAAGCGGTGCGCCCTGCGCGATCCAGAGCGTTGAGTTTTGCACCGGCCTGTATGAGCAACCTTAAAATTTCCCCACCGTGGGGTGCAATTAAGTGCAGAGGCGTTTCACGCCTGTCGTTCAGGGAATTCACATCAGCCCCGGCCTGGATAAGAAGACGTACATGTATGGGATTCCGGTTGTTGTGGCAGCACTCGTGCAGCGGCGTCCACCTCCTGTTATCCTTGGCGTTGGGATTCAGGCCATGTTTAAGAAAGAACGCAGTCAATTCGGGCTCGTCGAAACTGACCGAGCGATGCAGCAGGGTTTCCCCATCTTCATTACGGGCATTTAGAC